>JBIOWL010000474.1:0-4339 GCA_044868645.1 Aestuariivirga sp. | reverse complement strand
GAGGTTCGCTACCCGGCCATGCCCAACGAGGCAAATCCTGATTACAAGACCTGGAAACACTCCTTCCTGCAAGAAGTGCTGCAAATGGGAGAGAGCCCGATCCTCGTGGGACATTCGATTGGGGCTTCCGTTCTGATCAGGATTCTGGCTAATCGGGATCAGAGACAATCGATCGCCGGCGCGTTTCTCATTGCCGGTCCCTTTTGGCATGATCACGAATTCTGGCGTTGGGACGAAGTGGCGCTGCCCCGGGATGCGGCGGATCACTACCCGCACGGCGTTCCTCTGTTTTTCTATCACGGCGAGGAAGATGAGGTCGTTCCCGTTTCTCACCTCGGCATGTATGCGAAAGCTTTTCCCCAGGCGGTTGTCCGGCGCTTGCAAGGACGCAACCACCAGCTCAACGATGATATGAGTGAGGTAGCGCGGGATATTGAGAGTCTGGGTTGACCCATTCCGGCCACAAAGGATGCCGGAGGTTGACATGACGCTCCTGCGCCTGGCGCTCTTTTTATCATTCCTATAAAGCCGGCCGAACCTTTTTGAAGTGGACACAGAATGAGCGTGAGCTTTGAGCTAATGATGCTGGCAGCCGCAAGTCTTTGGGGCTTCCTTCAACTCGTCGCTGCGGCGCAGGCCGCAAATGCGCAATACGGCCTCAGATGGGCGGCAAGCCCGCGCGATAACGAGATGCCGCCGCTCGCGCCCATTCCCGGGCGCATCAACCGCAACTTCCGCAACTACATGGAGACGTTTCCATTCTTTGCCGCGGCGGTTCTCATTGCTCAGGTGGCGGGCATTCACAATGAGCTGACCCATTGGGGATCGATTACCTATGTCGGCGGGCGCATCGCTTACACCGCGCTCTATATTTCCGGAATACCGCTCATCCGTGCGCTGTTCTGGAACATCGCTGCCTTCGGCATGCTGGCGGTCCTGGCGGCGCCTTTTGTGCCGCCTTGAATCGCCTGAAGGCACCGGAGAAGCGGTGATCCTGCAAACAACGCCGCCCCCTCACCAACTGGACCGCTTCAAGCATTGTGAATTGGCTGTTTTCAGCAAGGCAGACTGATTGCATCTGTCCGTGCAAGGAGTTCTGCCATGTACACGCCACCCGCCTTTCGCGACGATGAGAAGGAAAGCTTATATGCGACGATCCGCGCGGCGCGGCTGGCAAACTTTATGACCGCCACGGCGGACGGGCCGCTAGCAACGCCGCTGCCACTCTTCCTCGATGCGGGCGAGGGTGAGCATGGCGTGATCTATGGCCACCTCGCGAAAGCCAATCCGCAATGGCAGGTGCCGCCCATCGGTAACGGCCTTGCGATCTTCATGGGGCCTGACGCGTATGTGACACCGCAATGGTACGCAACCAAGCGAGAGACGGGCAAGGTCGTGCCCACCTGGAACTATGTGACTATCCACGCCTCGGGGCCCGTTGAATTCTTCGATGATCCGGTGAGACTGCTGGAGGCCGTGCGCCGCTTGACCGACTTGCATGAGGCTGGCGGTAGCACTCCTTGGGCGGTGGCGGATGCGCCGAAGGATTTTATTGAGGCGCAGCTGCGCGGCATCGTCGGCCTGCGGATGGAAGTGACGAAGCTCGAAGGCAAACGCAAGATGAGCCAGAACCGCAACGCGGCCGATCGCGCCGGCGTCGCCGCCGGCCTTGCCGCGAGCGCACGGACATCTGACCGCGAAGTCGCAACTCTCATTCCATCGTGAAAGTGCCATGCCAGACCTGACCCAACTCGCCCTCTACTTCGCTGCGGCTCTCCTGCTCGCCGTAACGCCGGGTCCCGGCATTTTTTACGTCGCAGCGCGCACCCTGGCAGGCGGCCGTGCCGAAGGCGTGGCCTCCAGCTTCGGCACCGGGCTCGGCGGAATGGTGCATGTCTTGGGCGGCAGCCTCGGCGTTTCCGCCATCGTGCTTGCAAGCGCCGAACTCTTCACAGCGTTGAAGCTGCTTGGCGCGGCCTATCTCGTCTGGATCGGCTTCCGCACCCTTCAATCTGCCCGCCGCGAGGCAGCGGCGGTCCTGGAAGGCGGCATCGCATCGCCCCCGGTCGGCGCCCGGCGCGCTTTTCGTGAGGGCGTTCTGGTCGAGGCGCTGAACCCCAAGACGGCCGCCTTCTTTCTCGCCTTCATCCCACAATTCGTGGAGCCGGCGGCAGGGAGCATCGCCTTGCAGTTTGTGGTGCTGGGCTTTACGTCAGTCGCGCTCAACACGCTTGCAGATATCGTTGTTGTTTTTGCCGCCAGCGGCATCCGGGAAGGCGCGAGCACGCGGCCCGGTCTCGTCCGCCGCCTGCGGGAAGCCTCAGGCGCCGGAATGATCGCATTGGGGATCGGCCTTTCCCTCGCCAAGCGCCCTGGAACCTGACCGAGGCCCGGCCAGCGCCGTCCGACATCTGTTCGTCGCAGATCCGTCAAGCAACGGATTTATTTTCTTGGTCAAATGCGGCCATGACCGAAGCGCTTCAGTCCTTCGACGTTGTTCGGCCAAGCAAGGACTTTGAATTCTCCTATGCTCAGCCGGGTTATTCGGCCCTGCGCAAAGGCTTGATCCACGCCATTGAAAACCTGGGCGGCCGACCAATTCTTGAGCGCATGTATCGTGATTGGTCCGCAAGGCCCCATGCCGATGAAACCATTTTTGCGGCCGCCATGCGGCTGATGGGCATCGATGTCCGGACTGACTATGCCGCCTGGCGCAACATTCCTCGCACCGGGCCAGTTCTCATTGTCGCCAATCATCCTTTCGGCGTCGTCGATGGCCTCGCCATTGGCCATCTTGCAACGCTCATCAGGCGCGATGTGAAGATCATGGCCCACAGCCTTCTCTGCCAACCGCCGGAGGTTCAGCAATATATCCTGCCGGTGGATTTCGGCGGCACGGGCAGCGCCCGCCGCACCTCGGCGCAAACACGAAAGGATGCTGTCGAATGGCTGACGGAAGGCCATGTCCTCGTCGTCTTTCCGGCAGGTGGTGTGGCAACCGCGGCAACGCCCTTCTCCAGTCAGATTCTCGAATCGGCCTGGCATCCTTTCCTGGCACGGCTTCTCGATGTGCCGGGCCTCACGATCCTTCCGGCCTTCTTTGCGGGCCAGAACTCAAGGCTTTTCCATGTTGTGAGCCACATCAGCTATACGCTGCGGCTCGCGCTGCTCATTTTTGAATCAATGCGCCACTTCAACAACACCATCCACGTGACGCTGGGTGATGCCCGGAGCAGTGCGGATTTTGCAGAAGCAGGCGGGAAGCTGGCCAAGGTCCAAAAGCTGCGGCAGATCACTTACCAGCTGGCGGGAGCAGACGGACCCGACTGGCGCCGTGATTTCGTCTGGCCGCGGCATATCTCCTTCACATAGGAAATCCGCAGCTATTCCAGCGCCCGCTCCGCGAGCTTCACCCAATAGGCAACGCCTGCCGGAATGATGCCATCATCGAAATCATAGGCCGGGTGGTGGCAATAGGGCGTGTCCCCTTGGCCCAGAAAGATGAAGGCGCCGGGTTTTGCCAGCAACATAAAGGAAAAATCCTCCGAACCCAGGATGGGCTTCGTGTTAGGCTCGACCATGTCATCGCCTGCAACTTCCCGCGCCACCTCCACGCAGAGCTTCGTTTCTGCCTCATGATTGAAGGTGGGCGGGCAAAGCCGCTGATAAGTGAGCTCAACATCCCCGCCATGGGCGCGCGCCACACCGCGCGCCACTTCGAGAATGCGGCGCTCGGCGAAGAACTGCATCTCCTTGGTGAAGCAGCGCACCGTGCCGGTGAGCACCGCCTGCTGCGGGATGACATTGACTGCCTCACCAGCATGGAAGGTCGTCACTGAAATCACCAGGGGCTCAAGCGGGTCATTGTTGCGCGACACAATGCTTTGCAGTGCAGAGATAATTTGTGCGCCAATGAATACGGGATCCACGCATTCTTCTGGCTTGGCCGAATGGCCGCCCTTACCCCTGACGGTGATTGTGATGACATCCGATGCCGCCATGATGCCGCCGGAGCGGATGGCGAACTGTCCCTTGGGGATTCCCGGCATGTTGTGAAGGCCGAAGATTGAGGAAATGTCAAAGCGCACCATCAACCCGTCCTGCACCATGTGGCGGCCGCCATCGCCCGCCTCCTCGGCGGGCTGGAAAATCACCGCCACGCGACCTGCAAAATCGCGCGTCTCACACAAGATGCGCGCTGCGCCGAGAAGCATCGTTGTATGCCCGTCATGGCCGCAGGCATGCATCTTGCCCGGCACCTTGGAGGCGTAAGGAAGATTTGTTTCTTCCTGGATGGGCAGCGCATCCATGTCGGCGCGAAGGCCAACGGTTTTTCCTG
>JBIOWL010000473.1:0-3420 GCA_044868645.1 Aestuariivirga sp. | reverse complement strand
CCCCCAGCCAATCTCAGCAGCACTATCAATCAAGACGGCGCGTTCTCGGTGAGCGCGATATATTGGTGGACAAAGGCAATGGCCATCGAGCCCTCGCCCACCGCCGAGGCCACGCGCTTCACCGGGCTCAGACGCACATCGCCGCAGGCGAAGATTCCCGGCACGCTGGTTTCGAGAAGAAACGGATCGCGCTCCGCCTTCCACACGCCGCCGCGCGGCACTTCAACGCCGGTCAGCACATAGCCGCGGTTGCTGCGGGCAACTTCGGGCGGCAGCCATTGGGTTTCGGCATCGGCACCGATGAAGACGAAAAGCCCGCTGCAATTCTGGCGCGACGTGCTGCCTTTGGCGCGATCCAGAATGTCGATGGCTTCAAGCTGGATTTCGCCATGGGCGGCCTTCACTTCCGATTGCAGCAACACCCGGATGTTGGATTTGCCGCGGATCTGCGCCACCAGATATTGCGACATCGAGTCGGCGATGGAGGGCCCTCGCACCACCAGCGTCACGGTGTTCGCATGGTTGGCGAAGAACATGGCGGCCTGCCCTGCCGAGTTCCCAGCCCCGATGAGATGGATATCCATGCCTTGCGTTGCGTCGGCTTCGCTGCGCGCTGCGCCGTAATAGACGCCCTTGCCGATCAGGCGCTCGAAACCCTCGATGGCAAGCTTCCGCCAGCTCACGCCGGTTGCGATGATGATCGTCCGTGAGCGGATGATCTCACCGCCATCAAGCTCGATCCAGTGGCGCGCGGGATCGATCCTTATGACGCGGCGCGCCACCAGGATTTCAGCGCCGAGGCGCTTTGCCTGCCTGAGCGCGCGGCTTGCCAGTTCATCGCCGGATATGCCGCTCGGGAAACCAAGATAGTTTTCGATGCGCGAGGATGTTCCCGCCTGCCCGCCCGGCGCCTCGCATTCCACAACCAGTGTGCGCAGGCCTTCGGATGCGCCATAGACGGCGGCGGCAAGGCCTGCCGGCCCGCCGCCCACGATCACCGTGTCATAGAGCGGGTGATTGGCAACCGTTTGCAGCCCCAGGCGGCGCGCCAGCTCGCGGGGCTCTGGCTTCCGCATGATGGAGCCATCGGCAAATTGCAGGATGGGGCAATCGGCGGAGGTGGGCAGCGGCCCCACCCAGAGGTTTGCCAGTTGCGGATCATCGGGTGGGGCTGCTGCAAAATCGATGAGGTTGCGGGCGAGGAAGCGGCGCAGCGCCTGGCATTCGGGATCATAGCGGTTGCCGGCAAGGATCACCTGGTGGCGCTTCTTTTCGGCGGCGATGCCTTGAAGGCCGGTCAGGCGTTCGCGCGCCAGTTCGCCCATGGCTTTGGCAAGCTCGGGCGCAGCCGCGGCGGCGGCATAATAGTGGCGCACGTCGATGCGTAAGACGCGCGAGGGCTCGACGGCCTTGGCGCCTGACTGGAACTGCGTGCCATAGACCACGGGGATTTCGCCGAGCAGCTTGCCGGGCGTGCGGAAGCCCACGGTGCGCTCAATGCCGTCCACCAGCTTGACGACCTCAAGCTTTCCCGACAGCACCGCGAACAAGGCCGGCTGCTCGCCCTCATGCATGGCGAATTCGCCGGGCGACAGGTGCATGTCGGCGGCGCTGCGGGCGAGCTCGGTGAGGACGTCCGCCGCCAAGCCTTCAAACATCGGCACGGCGCGGAGATCGTCAATGGTGATCATGGAAGGCTCGGTTCAGGGTTCTTGTTGTTGGAGGATGCAGAGTAGAGAGGCGCTTGCGGCCAAGCAAGCTGGGAGGAGCGGCATTCGGACCGAGCGCAGTTTGCCAAGGCTAGGGGTCTTCTAACGACAAGACCGCAGACTCTGGCTTCGCCAATCTCCGTTCAAATCCGAGTCCCCCAGCCAAATCCAAATTGAATCATGAAATAGCGATCTTCAAAACCCAAAACCTCTCTGTTGCCTTGGTGTGAGACAGGCAAAAATATCTAAAACTTAACCATCCAAACAACCTGAAGTTTTAATGACTCAATTATAACTCTCTCTCCGGTAGCAGTTTGGGAGAGGCCACAATGGGCAAATACATTGACGCTTTCGTAATTTCCACACGCAGGATGTTGAAAGCGTTCCGCGATAATCAATTGGGCACTACCAGCTCCATATTGGCGATCGCAGCTATCCCCATGTTTCTGGGTGCCGGTGCCGCCATCGATATGGCGCGCGTTAATGAAGCGTCAACGCATTTTGCGGCGGCACTTGATGCTGCAGCGCTTGCGGCCGCCGCGGATACCACAGGCAAGACCGAAGCAGAACTAGAGGTTCTGGCCAGGGCCTATCTGGATCAAAACTACCGAGATTCTGAAGTAAAAAAAATCCTGACTTTTGATCTTAAAAGCTACCCGGACAGGATCGAGGTCACCGGCACGACACGGGTGAAAACCACGATCATGGGCCTTGCTCAAATTGATTATGTCGATTTGGAGCTTGAAGCCGAAGTCATCAAAGCGGGCAGCAGCATCGAAGTTTCTCTCGTTCTCGACAATACGGGTTCAATGGCCAGCGGCACGAAGATGGCCTCCCTCAAAGCGGCTGCGAAAAACTTTGTAAACACCGTCGTGTGGACGGGCTCAACGCCGTATTACTCGAAAGTTGCACTTGTTCCTTACAGCATGGGTGTGAATGTCGACACCTACGCCGCGGCAGCCCGAGGGCCAATTACTGCGGGAACAAGCACGACCCCAGGCTCTACAAATTTCACTTTCACGAACATGAACGGCAACAGCAGGACCTATGCCATCAGCACCTGTGTCAGTGAGCGCGCAGGCACGACAGCCTACACGGATGACGCAATATCAAGCACAACGCGCGTGGGCCGCGTTTATCTGCCATCCTCGTCCTCGTGCCTGAACAGCAAGCTTTTGCCTCTTACCAATGACAAGGCGGTCCTGAATGCGCGTATCGACGCCATGTCGGCCGTGGGTTCGACCGCCGGTCATGTGGGTGTGGCATGGGGCTGGTACACTCTTTCTCCCACCATTGGCCTATGGTCCGGCAGCAGCCTACCTGCGGCCTACGGCACTGAAAAGCTGAAGAAGATCATGATTCTGATGACCGATGCTGAATACAATACCAACTACTGCAATGGCGTGAGAAGCAACACTTCAACGTCCGGCAGCGGCAGCACTGACACTCACATCAACTGCAGCGCGCCGAACGGCAGTTCCTGGACACAGGCCAAAGCCTTGTGCGCTGCCATGAAACTGAAAGGCGTGGAAATTTACACCATAGAATTCGAACTCGATACCAGCATTGCCGCCCGCGTAGATCTTGTCCAAAGTTGCGCGACAGACAGCGCCCACCGGTTCAATGCCGCAAACGAAACCCAGCTAAACGCCGCGTTCCAGGCCATTGCCATGAACTTGTTGGACCTGAGAGTATCGAAGTAGATCATTGG
>JBIOWL010000472.1:0-2328 GCA_044868645.1 Aestuariivirga sp. | reverse complement strand
CGAGCACGGCTAGAATGGCCTCTTCCGTCAATTCGTTTGATACTTTCGGACCGACCGTCTCGACACTGCGCACCTCCACCGTGCTGCCGAGTGCCTGTTTCACCGCCTGCTGGGCGGCAAGTTCTTCCTGTTCACTGGCCTGGGCTTCGAGGCGGATCAAGACATCGGACGGGCCGCCAAACTCCTGGATTTCAACATCGCCAAGGCCAAGGCCGCCGAGCTGCGAACGCAAACTATCGACGTCAGCCGGTCCCTGGGTGCGGATGGTGATAACAGAACCGCCCTTGAAATCGATGCCGTAGTTCATGCCGTTGAAGACAAAGAGAAGGATAGAGGCCGCGCAGAGAATACCCGACAGGAAATAGCCGAAGCGGCTCCAATACACGAAGGGATAGTTGGTTCCGTCTGGCACCAGCCGAATTGGTTTCCAGCGCATCAGAGATTGATCTCCTTGGGTCTGCTACGTTTCACCCAGAGGGCGACAATCATGCGCGTGATGGTGAATGCGGTGAACATGGTGGTGAAAATGCCGATGGCCAGCGTGACAGCAAAGCCTCGAACCGGGCCCGAGCCAATGCCGAAAAGCACGACGGCGGCGATGAGCGTGGTGATGTTGGCGTCAAGCACGGTGCCGAGCGCCGCCTTGAAGCCCGTCTCGATGGAAGAAAGCGCGGTGCGGCCATTGCGCCATTCCTCGCGGATGCGCTCATAGATCAGCACGTTGGAGTCAACCGCCATGCCGAGGGTGAGCAGAATGCCGGCAATTCCCGGTAGCGTCAGCGTGAAGCCGAAGAAGGACATGGCGGCGATGAGCAGTAACAGGTTAGCGAGTAGTGCCGCGTTGGCCACAAGGCCGAAAAAGCCATAGGGCAGAAACATGAAGGCCATGACACCGACAAGGCCAATTGCGCAGGCGATGAAGCCGGCCCGCACGGAATCTGCGCCAAGGCTTGGGCCAACCGTGCGTTCCTCGACGATGGTAAGTTTTGCAGGCAGCGCGCCGGAGCGCAGGACGATGGCGAGGTTTGCAGTTTCTTCGGTCGAAAACTGGCCGGAAATCTGTCCCGTGCCGCCAAGGATCGGCTCATTGATGACGGGATAGCTCTGGATCACATCATCCAAGATGATGGCGAAAGGCTTGTTGACGTTTTCCGCCGTGAGCTTGCCGAAGCGCACGGCACCCTTCTGGTTGAAGCGGAAGGTGACGACCGGGCTGTTGTTCTGATCAAAGGCCGGTTGCGCATCGTTGAGGTCGGCGCCATCTACCGTGGCTCTGCTTGAAATCTGCACCCAGAGCTTGGGCAGTTGTTCAATTTCCTGTCCGGTGAGTGGAGATTTGTCGGCCTTGGCCTTGAGTGCCCGGTCCACGTCTTCCTTCAGCGGATAGGCGCGGCATTCGGGCGGTGGCTGCTGGGCCTGGCCGCCGGGCTGATCCTCGCAGAGCAATTGGAATGTCAGCTTGGCGGTCTGGCCGATGACGCTTTTTACCTTGTCGGGGTCCTGCAGGCCGGGCAATTGCACCGTGATGCGGTCGGCGCCCTGCTGCTGGATCACCGGCTCGGTGGTGCCAAGCGCATTGACGCGGTTCTCAATGATGCGGAGCGATTGCTGGATGGCCCGAGCGACGCGGGACGCGAGCCCGCCATCACTGATGTTCAAAGCATAGCCGTAGGGCAGCGTCTCCAGCGTGAAGAGATTGACCTGGATGCCACCCGAGAAGATGCCACCCTGTTGCGGCTGGAGCAGTGTCTGCAACTGCTCTTTCGCCTTCTCCATGTCCTCGGGCTTGGAAATGTTGACAGAAACGCCATTGGCGGTGCGCTGAATGCCGCTATAGGCAATGCGAGCCTCGCGCAAGACACCGCGCATGTCTCCCGAAAGCTGCTGCTTCACCTGTTCAACAAGATCCTTGCGGTCAACTTCCAAAAGGACGTTTGAGCCGCCCTGCAGATCGAGGCCCAGTGTCATGGGCCGGAGGCCGTAGTTAGAGAGAATCTCCTGTTGGGCCTTGGGAAGGATATTTGGAATGCTTAGGAGCGCGGCGATGATGACCGACGCGCAGACGGCGATGATTTTCCAGCGTTCGTAGTGAAGCACGGGGCAGCCTTACTTTGCCGGTTCGCCGCGCGAACGGATTTCGGCAACACCGGCGCGCAGCACGCGCACCTTGACGCCTTCGCCCACTTCCACCTGCAGTTCATGGTCGTCGACGAGCTTGGTTACTTTGCCGATGAGGCCGCCATGGGTGACGATGGTGTCACCGCGGGAAATCTTGCTGAGACTTGCCTGGTGGTCCTTCTGCTTTTTCTGCTGCGGGCGGATGAGCAG
>JBIOWL010000471.1:0-8116 GCA_044868645.1 Aestuariivirga sp. | reverse complement strand
CGCAGGAATTCCCGGTTGAAGTTGGATTTGGTGTTGAAGCCGCTGTCGAATATGGCGGCCGTCACCGGCTTGCCGTTCGCCAGCAGCCTGCAGGCTTCCTCGATGCGCAACCGATTGATATAGCGGGAGACATTCTCGTTCTTGCTCCGGTTGATCGCTGCCGACACCTGTTTCGCGGGTACCGTCAGTTTGCGGGCAAGGCGCGCCAGTGTCAGGTCCGGATCAAGATGGGGCTTGTGCGCGCGCACATAGTCATCCAGCTTGGCGATGATCGCCTGATCCCGCTCAAGGTCCTCTTGCGAGGGCACAGCCTCATCGGCCAATTGTTCGCGGCGGCTTTCGATGGCGTGTGTCAGGCTCAGTGCGCCTAGGCTGAGCAATGACCCCAACGATACGAGGCTTGGCATCCACAACAGCACGCCGGAATGTCCCACCGCCAAGCCATAGGCAATCAGCACATCGCAGGCTGCCGAAGCGATGAGCGCCAAAGCAACGATGCGCCAAGCCATAAGGGCGCCCGCCCCATTTTCCAGGCGGCTGTGCAGCAGGCTGTCCTCGCCGCCCCAGAGCCGAACCAGCATGGCAATGCCGTAGATAGTGAAGGACAGCGGGATCAACACATCCAGCAACATGGGATTCAGTGCAAGGCACAGGATTGCCAGCACTGGGCCGATGGTGTGCCAAAACATGTTGCGCTGTGGACCCTCACCGCCGGAGGCCCTGATGAAGGCGAACCACGCCACGGGCGGAATCACGGTTGCCATGACCCCCTGCAGTGGCCGCAAGACCGAGAATCCGTAGTACTGTACCAGAGCAAAGATGGCGCCCTGAGTGGCGCAGACCGCAATCAACGCCAGCAACGTGACATGCGTCTCGCCTTTCACGATGCGCTGCACAAGAAATGCAAACAACACCAGCGCGATGATCATGGGAATGGGCAGGACGGGCATGAATCCGATTCCGGTTCCAATCGACCCTTATGTCCTAGAACCGGTTTGGCACGACCTCAATCCGGATCGAGGACGTTTTTTGCCGGAAATGCTGGCTCAAGGGAGGGACAACCAACCGAAAGGACTTCCCCATGAAACGCATTCTCTTCGCCCTAGCCTTCCTGCTTCCGCTGCCATTGGCCAATGCCAACGCTGATACGGGCCTCACACAACTCCGCATCCCTGCCCCACACCATGGCGGTGACATGGACGTCGGCATCCTGTTTCCGTCGGCTGGTGGAAGTGAGATAATATTTGGCGAAAACCCGGTTTTCTACGGCATTCCTGTCCATGAAAATGCCAAGCTCGCGGCGGGCAAACATCCTGTGGTTCTCCTCTCCCATGGCTGGGGCGGAAACTATGCGCGGCTGGGCTGGCTTGGCGCAGGGCTTGCGGAAAAGGGGGCCATTGTCGTTGCCGTCAATCACCCCAACAGCACAACGGGGGACTTGAACATGACAAGTGCTCTCAATCACTGGACACGGGCGCAGGATCTATCGCTTGCGCTCGATCATGTTCTGAGTAACTCAACATTCGCAGGACACATAGACACCACACGCATCTATGCCGCCGGCTTTTCCTATGGCGGATGGACGGCGCTTTCACTTGCCGGTCTCAAGGGGAATGCCGAGGGCTATGGTCCATACTGCAAAGCCGCAGGCGATGGCTCCGCTCATTGCCGCGAACTGAAAAACATGGGCATCAAGATTTCGGAGATCGACGCGGAAAAATGGCACAGAAGCTACAAGGATAGCCGCATTACCGTTGCCGCCGCCATTGATCCAGGCCTCACATGGGGGCTTTCTCCGGATGATACAGCGGACCTCAATGTGCCGGTGCTGTTGATCGGACTTGGCGAGGACAAGGATCGCCTAGCTGCGACTGATACATCTGCCGCCGGCAGCAACTTCGAGGCCCTGTTTCCGGCGGCCAGGGTTGAGCATATCGCGCCCGCCACCCACTTCACGGCGCTGGGTCCCTGCAAGCCGCAAGGCGCTGCCATTCTGGAAGAGGAAAAGGATGATCCGGTATGCACCGATCCCGCCGGCACCGACCGCAAGGCAGTGACTGCGAAGATTATCGATCTCGTCGCGCGGCACTTCCAGCTGAACTGAAAATGGGAAGGGCGGTTCCGCAACCGCCCTTCATCATTCATTCAGCCGCTTCGACTTCCTCATCGTCAATCGGCGGGCCGGGTGCTCCTGCAAGTGACCTCATTTCATCACGGCGTCTCCGAAGGGGTGATCGATCACCATTTTCCAGGTACCGTCGCTTTGCCGGCGCAGAACTGCCACTGACAATGCCGTCATGTTTCCGTCCGGGCCGGGGGCTGTCCATTTCATCAGGTGCAGGCCCAAATCGCCAGCCACGATAACATCGTGGGCACCATAGGTGAAATTCACGCCTGCGGCTACAAACTGCCCAAACATCTGGCGAAGTTCCGCCTCGCCGCCCACTGGCTTACCGGGTTTTGCAACAACGACAGCCTGCGCTTCATAGGTCGTCATTACCTCGTCGATGTCGCCTGCGGCAAAGGCAGCTGTCATCGTTTCAATGGTTTTAAGAATCTCCGCTTTGTCCATGGCTGCATCTCCTGCAAATGAAGGGGCGAAAGGAAAGCCCGTCGCTGCCAGCGTCAGCGCAAGGGCCAATGCGCGCAACGCCTTCCGGCGTGGTTGGATCATGGTCACTCCTCTTGTTTCGAATGCCAACTCAATGCAGTCTCGGTGTGACAGTTTCTGGCAGTGGGTTAGCGATGCGTCTTTTCAGGCTCTTCACACTTATGGATCAGTTAAGGATACGCACGCTTCCTGTGCCTGCGCGCGAACTTGCGGCCGCAATGAATGTTTCTATCCGCTCAATCTATCGCGACATCGCCGATCTTCAGGCCATGGGCGCGCCCATTCGCGGCGAAGGCGGTGTGGGCTATGTGATGGAACGGGGCTATTTCATGCCGTCCCTCGCATTTACGCCCGGCGAACTTGACGCCATTGCCTTGGGCCTGAAATTCGTCGGCGAACGATCAAGCGAGAGTCTTGCCGCTGCAGCGGACAGCGCTCTCGGTAAAATCGCTTCTGCCGTCGGCGCAGATGCGCGGCAAGATCTTCTGGAAGCTACGCTGGCCGCAGGGCCAAGCGCCGCCGGTCAGCAAGCAAAGGCCGGGCGGCTCTACGACAGCCTGCGCGAAGCGGTGGCGCGCCGCGACAGGCTGAGGATTACCTATGTCGATGGTGGCGGAAAGAAATCAGAGCGGCTGGCGCGCCCTTTGGGGCTCACGTCTTTTGATACGAGCTGGCTTCTTACCATCTGGTGTGAACGGGCAAACGCCTTCCGCCATTTGCGGCTGGATAGGATCATGAAGACAGAACCAATCGGTGAGACCTTCCGGCACGAACGCGGCAGGCGCTTTTCTGATGCTCTCAAAATTGAACATGAAAAGCTGGGACGGCCGATACGCTGAGGCAGACTACTCCGCCGCTTCGACTTCCTCGTCGTCAACGGGAGGCCTTGAAGCCATTTCCTTCTTGATCTCCTCGGCAAGCAGGAAAGACAACTCAAGGGCCTGAGTGGCGTTGAGGCGCGGATCGCAGAAGGTGTGGTAGCGGTCGTTCAAATCCTCATCGCGCAGTGCACGGAGGCCGCCGGTGCATTCCGTCACGTCCTTGCCGGTCATCTCCACATGGATGCCGCCGGCATGGGTTCCTTCGGCGCGGTGGATCGCCATGAAGCGGCGCACCTCGGCGAGAATGGAATCGAAAGGCCGCGTCTTGTAGCCGCTCGTCGACTTGATGGTATTGCCATGCATGGGATCGCAGGACCACACGACCACCCTGCCCTCGCGCTTTACGGCGCGCACCAGTTCCGGCAAATGCTTATCCACCTTGTCGGCGCCGAAGCGGGTAATGAGCGTCAGGCGGCCCGCCTCATTGTCGGGATTCAGGAGGTCGATGAGCTTGATGAGTTCGTCAGCCTTGAGTGACGGACCACACTTCAGGCCGATGGGATTCTTGATGCCACGGCAGAATTCCACATGAGCGTGGTCAAGCTGGCGGGTGCGGTCGCCGATCCACAGCATGTGGCCGGAGGTGGCATACCAGTCGCCGGAAGTTGAATCGACGCGGGTCAGCGCCTGCTCGAAGCCCAGTAGCAGTGCTTCGTGGCTGGTGAAGAAATCGGTGACGCGCAGTTGCGGCGCCGAGTCAGCGGTGATGCCACAGGCCTTCATGAAGCCCAGCGTTTCCGAAATGCGATCAGCCAGTTCCTGATAACGTTCAAAGGCTGGTGAATCCTTCAGGAAGCCTAGCGTCCAGCGATGCACATTCTCAAGGTTGGCATAGCCGCCTTGCGCAAAGGCGCGCAGCAGATTCATGGTCGCCGCCGATTGCCGGTAGGCCATGATCTGGCGTTCAGGATCGGGCCTGCGGCCTTCCATGGTGGCGACAGAGTCATTCACGATGTCGCCACGGTAAATCGGGTATTCGACGCCATCGATGGTCTCGGTCGGCGAAGAACGCGGCTTGGCGAATTGCCCTGCAATGCGGCCCACCTTCACCACGGGCTGGCCACCCGCGAAGGTGAGCACCACCGCCATCTGCAGGAAGACGCGGAAGAAGTCTCTGATGTTGTCGGCGGAATGTTCGGCGAAGCTCTCTGCACAATCGCCACCCTGGAGCAGGAAACCACGGCCCTCGGCCACGCGGGCGAGCTTCTTCTTCAGCTTCCTTGCTTCACCTGCAAACACCAGCGGTGGAAATCCGGCCAGGCGCTTTTCTGTACGGGCCAGCGCTTCGGCATCCGCATAGGCCGGCATCTGCTGCACAGGAAGGGCGCGCCAGCCATCAGGTGTCCAGGGTTTCTTCGGCATTTAACAAACTCCACACGAACCCGCCCTTATAGTGCGGTGCAGCATCAAACTCCAGCCATTCATTTACGGAACCCGAACGGCCTCAATCAAATCTTAAGGGCTGGCCGATAGGCTGCAGAAGGCGGCAAAGGAGCACCGTTTCGGCACGGTAGGTAGGCCATGTCCAAATACTTCAACTTCGACTTGTTCTGGAATGCCCCGTGGGACGATTTTTACCGGTTCCTAACCATGGGCAACCCGCCATTGCTGCTGATGTTGCTCGGCGTCAACACAGTTTTTCTGGCGTTCTACGTCACGCGAAAGGCGCGGCAATCCCCGCGCCTCAGGCCGGCGACACTCTATTGGGCGCAAGCCGTGATGGTGGCAGTCAACGTATTTGTGATCTTCCAGAAGGACATCATCCACTATGTGATGATGGCCAAGGGCATCATCTGAAGCTCAAAGTGCGGATTTGAGAAAGTCCGCGAAAGAGATTTCGGCCGATTTGAACGGTTCCTGCTTTTCCACGTTCCAGTAGCGCAGCGCGTCCAGCCTGATGGGATCGCCGGTTTTGGCGCAACGCACGAATTCGCCGGGCGAGATCACCTCGAATTCATGGTCGAGATAGCGCAGCCTGGCCTCGCGCTGGGCGGGAAAGATATGGTCCATGCGGTTCATGGCGCTGCACATAATGCATGGGATGGGAAATTAGAAGAGCGAACCTTGCCCGCCGCCACCTTCGGCCTTGGCGGCAATCTTGCCATCGGCGAATTCGATGGAGAGTTTCGCAGCAGGCTTAACGGCAGCGGCGCTGTGCAGCATCTTGCCCTCGCCATCGCGCACTACGGCAAAGCCGCGGGCCAGCACTGATTTGTAGCCCATGGATTGCAGCAGCTTAGCCTCGGCGTTGAAGCGGTCGCGGCGGCGAGTGAGCAATTGCAGGAGAGCACGGCGCGATCTGCCGGATAGGTCGGAAATCTTGCGGCGGCGCTCGGTAATTCTCTCTTGCAATGGTCTTGCGGAGAGCCTGCCCGAGACGCGCGCAAGGGACAGACCATGACGCTGCACATTGGATGTAAGTGACTTGGGCAAGCGGTTTACAAGACCGTCAAATTTCTGGCGCGCAAAGGCAAGCAACTCGTCGGGTTTGGGAATTGCACGGCCTGCCGATTGCAAGCGCAGTTTCCGTTCCTGCAAGACGCGGACAATGGCGCGGCGCACACGTGCTTCCAGAGAGGACATTTCCGCCATGAGATCGGTGCGCACGGGAACTGCCCGTTCTGCCGCGGCAGTGGGCGTGGGCGCACGCCAATCGGCGGCATGGTCAATCAGCGTGGTATCGGTCTCGTGGCCGATGGCGGAGATCACCGGGATGGTGCTCGCTGCCACGGCGCGGACAATGGCCTCGTCATTGAAGGGCCAGAGATCCTCAAGTGAGCCGCCGCCGCGTGCCACGATCAAAAGGTCAGGCTTTTTCGCCATGGCGTTAAAGCCGTTGATGGCGGCCACAACCTCGGCAGCCGCCGTATCGCCCTGCACGCGCACAGGCCAGACAATCACATGGCGGGGAAAGCGGTCATTGAGGCGGTGCAGGATGTCGCGGATCACGGCGCCCGTTGGCGAAGTCACAACGCCAATGACTTCGGGCAGGAAGGGCAAGGGCTTCTTACGGGCAGCATCGAACAGGCCCTCGGCGGCGAGCTTCTTCCGCCGTTCCTCCAGCAGCGCCATGAGTGCGCCGACGCCTGCGGGCTCCACATTTTCGATGACGATCTGATAGGAGGACTTACCGGGATAGGAGGTGAGCTTGCCGGAGGCAATCACTTCCAGACCTTCTTGAAGCTTTCCCCTTAACCTGTTGAAATTGCCGCGCCAAATGACTGCATCGAGCTTGGCGCCCTCGTCCTTCAGGGAGAAATAGCAATGACCCGATGAATGCGGCCCCTTGTAGCCGGAAATTTCGCCGCGCACGCGCACGAAGCCGAAGCGGTCTTCGATCGTCCGCTTCAAGGCTTGCGAGATTTCCGAGACGGTGAACTCGCCCAGATTGGAGGCGCCGTCACGGATCTCGCCGGTTTCGGGATCGATGGAAAAGTCTGTGGGCATTGCGTCAATTGCTGCTTGATTCAGGACCATTACATGCGACAAGCGCCACCCATGCAAGGGGAGTTTCCAGAATGCGCGTGTTGCTGATCGGGTCGGGGGGCCGGGAACATGCGCTGGCCTGGAAGCTGACACAGAGCCCCATGCTCACGCGGCTTTACTGCGCGCCGGGAAACCCCGGTATTGCCAAGGTCGCAGAATGTATTGCCATGGACGTGACGGATCATCAGGCAGTCGTTTCCTTTTGCAAATCGCACGATGCTGATTTTGTCGTTGTGGGTCCGGAAGCACCGCTGGTGGCGGGACTTGTCGATGATCTGGCGGCTGCGGGGATCAAGGCTTTTGGTCCATCGAAATTTGCGGCGCAGCTTGAAGGCTCGAAAGGTTTCACCAAGGATATCTGCCGCACCTACAACATCCCGACAGCAGCTTATGAACGCTTCGAGGCGGAAGCCCCTGCCCTTGCCTATTTGAAAAAAATGGGTGCGCCGATCGTCATCAAGGCGGATGGGCTTGCGGCTGGCAAAGGTGTCACGGTTGCCACGGCGCTTGCGGAAGCAGAAGCAGCGGTGCGCGATATTTTTGCAGGACGTTTCGGTGGCGCTTCTTGCGTGATTGAGGAATTCCTGGAAGGCGAGGAAGCCAGTTTTTTCGTGCTCTCCGATGGCGAAAACATCCTGCCGCTCACCACCGCGCAGGACCACAAGCGTGTGGGCGATGGCGACACGGGTCCCAACACCGGCGGCATGGGGGCTTACTCCCCCGCGCCCTGCATGACGGACGCGTTGATCGCGGAGACTATCGAAAAGATCATCAAACCGACGGTGGCGGCACTCAAGGCGCAAGACCATCCCTATCGCGGTGTGCTCTACGCCGGGTTGATACTCACCAAGCAGGGGCCAAAACTTATTGAGTACAATGCCCGCTTTGGCGATCCCGAAACGCAGGTGCTGATGATGCGATTGGAGAGCGATCTCTTGCCGCTGCTGCTCGCTTGCTCGGAAGGAACATTGCCGCAGCAGCATGTGGTCTGGAAGAAGGAGGCAGCGCTGACGGTCGTTCTTGCTTCCAACGGCTATCCCGGTGATTTCACAAAGGGGAATCCGATCAATGGCTTGGAACAAAATTTTGACCAAGGCGTTGAAGTGTTTCATGCGGGAACGGCGCTGAAAGACGGGCA
>JBIOWL010000470.1:0-2191 GCA_044868645.1 Aestuariivirga sp. | reverse complement strand
TGCATGAACAGGAGCGGTCTGGCACGGCCTGGACCCTGGAGTGGATGGTGTTGCCTCAGATGATCGTGGCTGCGGCTGCCTCGGCGCGGCTGGCGGAAGAGCTTTTGCGCTCCGTCGAGGGGTTCGGCCCATGAGAACCCAGGTCGCGATCATTGGCGGCGGCCCTTCAGGTCTCTTGCTCTCGCAATTGCTCAATAGGAAAGGCATCGCGACAGCCATCATCGAACGCCAGTCGCGCGATCATGTGCTCAAGCGCATCCGCGCCGGCGTTTTGGAATGGGGGACGGTGGAAGTATTGCGCAGCGCGGGGGTGGGCGCACGCATGGATGCAGAAGGCTTGATCCACCAGGGCATCTTTCTTGCCGCACAGAACAGGAAATTCCGGGTGGATTTCAAGCAGACCTGCGGCAAAGAGGTCATGGTCTATGGGCAAACCGAGGTGACCAAGGACCTTTATGCCGCCCAGGATGCAATGGGCACAGCGATCCACGAGGAGGCTTCGGATGTCGAGCCGCAGGATATCGGCGGCGAGCGTCCCTTTGTGACCTTCCGCAGGGAAGGCCAGTCTTTCCGGATCGACTGTGATTTCATTGCGGGATGCGACGGTTTCCATGGCGTGAGCAGAGAGGCGATACCTTCAGAAAAGCGCAAGGAATTTGAACGCGTCTATCCCTTCGGATGGCTGGGCATTCTCACCGAAACGCCTCCGGTTTCCGAAGAGTTGATCTATGCCAATCATCCACGAGGCTTTGCATCGGCCTCGATGCGCAGCCACCATCTTTCGCGTTACTACATCCAGGTGCCGCTGGAGGGCAGGGCCGAAGTCTGGCCCGATGAGCTGTTCTGGGAAGAGTTCAGGCGCCGCCTTCCGTCGGAAGCCGCGGCGCGGCTGATCACTGGACCATCCATCGAAAAGTCGATTGCACCTTTGCGCAGTTTCGTGAACGAGCCGATGCACTATGGCCGGCTGTTTCTCTGCGGTGATGCGGCACATATCGTTCCGCCGACCGGCGCCAAGGGCCTCAACCTTGCCGTCTCAGATGTCCACTATCTGTCCGAAGCGCTCAAGCAGCATTACCAAGGCAAAGACAGCCACGCGCTTGAAGCTTATTCAGCAACCGCTCTTGCCCGCGTGTGGAAGGCAATGCGCTTTTCCTGGTGGATGACGATGCTGCTCCACCGTTTCCCAGAGCAAACGGAATTCGAGCAGCGCATTCGGGAAGGAGAAATCAACTACATCGCCGAGTCAATCGCGGCCCAATCGGCGATGGCTGAGAATTACACCGGGCTGCCATTCTAAGCAATCAAACAACCCGCTCCAATGCGGGTCAAAATGGGAGGACCAACTATGAAGAAGTCAACACATTCGCCGAAGATTTCCCGGCGCAAGCTCCTTCTCGCTTCCGCAGGCGCCATTGTGCCAATGGCAATGCAGCCGTCGCGTGCCGTTGCTCAGGAGGTCACGATGACGCTTCACCATTTCCTGGGACCGAAGGCGCCGGCGCATGCCAAATTCCTTGAACCATGGGCCAGGAAAATCGAAACTGAATCCGGCGGAAAGATCAAGATCGAGCTGTTCCCATCCATGTCGATGGGTGGCAAGCCGCCGGAATTGTTTGCCCAGGTGCGTGACGGTGTTGCCGACATTGTCTGGACCCTGCCGGGCTACACGCCAGGCCAGTTTCCACGTTCGGAAGTCTTCGAGCTTCCCGGTGTGCACCGCGGCAATGCCAAGGCGACAAACCTTGCGATCCAGGATATCTATTCAATGGTGGCGGACGATTTCAAGGACGTGAAGGTGCTGCTGCTTTTCGCCCATGCAGGCAATGCCATACACACTGTAGATAAGGCTGTGCGAGTGCCCGCCGACCTGAAAGGATTGAAGTTGCGCACGCCCTCTCGCACCGGCGCCTGGGTGATTGAAGCCTATGGCGCGGAACCTGTCGGCATGCCGCTGCCGAGCCTTCCCGAAGCCCTTTCCAAGAAAGCGGTTGATGGCGCATTGATTCCCTTTGAGGTGGTGCCCGCCATCAAGCTGCAGGAGATGACCAAATACTCGATCCAGGGTGCGGATGGCTCACGCTTCGGCACCTCGCTGTTCCTCTTTGCCATGAACAAGGGCCGCTACGATGGACTATCCGACGACTTGAAGAAGGTCATCGATGCCAATAGCGGTGTGGCACTGGCCCCT
>JBIOWL010000469.1:0-7744 GCA_044868645.1 Aestuariivirga sp. | reverse complement strand
CCGCCATGGGCCGCCATCTCGATGGCCACTTGCTCAGGCGTATGCTCGCCCCATTCCACCTTGTCCTTGCCGTCCTTGTCCTTGCCGATCTTGGCCCAGTTGGGGAACATCAGTTCGGCATTGGTGTATTCGTGGTTCACCACCAGAAGGCCGCGCTCATTTGAACCTTCCAGCGGAACGAAACCCACATAATCGTTGTTGTAGCCGAACTGCTTGAGCTGTGCTTCGGCTGATTGCTTCATGGGATCGAATTCGGGTGAATCGGCGAACACCTTGTCACCCCAGCGTAGGAGGATGTTGGCGTCATAGCCGGCCGCAACATAGTGCCTGTCGTCAACGCCCGCTTCTATCTCGTCAAAGTCGAAGGCCGAGGCCCCGGCGGCCTTGGCTTTCTTGGCCGTGAGAAGCGCCAGCGGACTGACGGTTGAAGCGATGGCCGCGACCGCGAGGGAACCCGTCAGCAGGTTGCGGCGCGAAAAGCGATGGTTGATGATATCGCCCATGGTCGGATTGAGCGAGGGATTGCGCCCCTGGTCTTCGCGCTCTTCGCGAAGTTCCGTCAGCGTCTTGTGGGCATCGAGCAATGGATGTGTCAGTGTCATCTGGGCCTCCTGTAACAGTTTGACCAGTTCAACCCTGACCAGCTGAAATACTAATGACACTTTTCTGACAGTCTTGTGTCGGCTCAGCGCGCTTTCCGCTCTCAACCGCCACGCATTTGAGGGCCTGTTGCGCTGGCGCATCGGACGAGCAAGTAAAATCACTTGCGAGAGAAAAGATGCGCCAAATTCAAAGTGCTAGAGCAGCTCGTCGACGGTCAATTGACCGTCGGCTGCTCTAGCCGACCGCGACAACCCGCTTCACCTGATATGGCATGAGCTCGTCATCCTCGCGTACCGAGACATATTCACCGATGCGGAAGTGATGATCGCCGAAGCGGTAACCTGACTCATCATCCTCCTCGTCGGAATGGATGTCATAGTGGAAAGCCCATGAGCCACCGGGTTTCCGCACCAAGTGCCCGATGTCGTCTTCCTCGCCGGGGCGGAAGCGCACCACCCGGCAATGTTCGCGGTTTTTCTCCCAGTCTTTGGGATCTATTCTGCCACCATCGGTGAGCGGCGCCGTAAATTCATACCCAATGTTTGGCGCCCCTTCAGGGTGCTCACGCGTCCGCGCCAGTTCCAGCCTGATCTTGTAGAGCATGGGCAGACCTCAGTGTGACATCAGGACAGGACGGCTGAGTTTTTTCAAAACCTGCCGTGTGGCACCGCCGAACACAAATTCTGTGAGCCGGCTGTGGCCATAGGCCCCCATGACCACGAGGCCTGAACCGAAATCATTGGCGGCCCGCAGCAATGTATCGCCCGCGCCCAGGCCATCCGAGGATACATGGGTAACTTCCGCTTTCGCGCCATGATGGGCAAGCGTCTCGGCGATGTCGGCCCCCGGTTCCGTTCCCTTGGGCGCAACATCAATGCCGACCACCCGCACTTTTTTGGCAAGCCGCAGGAGAGGCATGGCATCGAAGACCGCCCGCGCCGCCTCGCGGCCATTGTCCCAGCCGAGCAGAACTTCATTCAAATCGAGCGCCGCGTCACCTTCCCGCGGCAGAAGCAGCACAGGTCTTCCCGCCAGCATCACCACGCGCTCGGCGATATCCGTTTCAACCCCCGAACTGCCGTCTGCCTTCGATGCCGCCAGTACTACGAGGTCGCCGCTCCTCGCCTGTTCCGCCACCTCATGGGCGATCTGCGAGGTGCGGCCATCGATTTCAATAAAGGCCGAGGATATGCCATCGGCCTTCATGGCCGTCTCGAAGGCGGCCTTCACCTTGTCCTTCTCGGTCTGGAAGAAGACGCGGTTGCCGTCATAGATTTCCGGCACGGCGTCATAGCCCACCATGGGGTAAACCTGCGCTGCCGGGATCACATAGACGCCGCGCACATGGGCCTTGAAGCTTGAACCCAGTTTCCGTGCTGCCGCCAATATCTGCGGCAGGCGGCCTGTTTCATTGAGCGAAACAACGATGGTCTTGTAGGACATGACGGCCCTCCTTGGGAAACGAGGTGCAGTATGCTTTATCTTAGATGGCAACCGTTTGACCGAGATCAAGGGGCAAAGGTACCTATTGCGCCTACTCCGCCGCCTTGGCCATGGGGTTGTTGGGGTGCGTCGTCCAGTTGGCGTATTGGGGGTTAATGGGCTTGCCCGTCCGCGCATCAACGCCTGACGTCTGCCTGACCATGGTGATGCAGTTTTCAACCGGGCATATCTCGATGCAGAGATTGCAGGCCACGCACTCATTATCCATGACCTCGAAGTGGCGCTTGCCATTCTTCTCCTTCATGATCGCCTGATGCGATGTATCCTCGCAGGCCGCATAGCAGCGCCCACATTTGATGCAGAGGTCCTGGTCGATGTGGGCCTTCGCCACATAGTTGAGATTAAGGAACTGCCAATCCGTGACATTGGGAACAGCCCTGCCCCGGAAGTCTTCGATTGTCCGATAACCCTTCTCATCCATCCAGCGCGAAAGCCCGGACTTCATCTCTTCCACGATGCGGAAGCCATAGGTCATGGCTGCCGTGCACACCTGCACAGTGCCCGCCGACATTGAAATGAACTCTGCCGCATCGCGCCAGGTGGTGATGCCGCCGATGGCCGAGATCGGCATCCCCACTGTTTCCTTGTCGCGGGCGATTTCCGACACCATGGAGAGCGCAATGGGCTTCACCGCCGGCCCACAATAGCCGCCATGGCTGCCCTTGCCATCAATGGAGGGCTCCGGCGAAAATGTATCGAGATCAACCGAGGTTATGGAGTTGATGGTGTTGATCAGCGACACCGCATCGGCGCCGCCTTTCAGCGCCGCCCGCGCCGGGCGCCGGATGTCGGTGATGTTCGGTGTCAGTTTCACGATCACCGGCATGCGCGTGTGTTGCTTGCACCAGCGCGCCACCATTTCGATATATTCCGGAACCTGGCCCACGGCCGAACCCATGCCGCGCTCCGACATGCCATGCGGGCAGCCGAAATTGAGCTCGACGCCATCAGCCTCGGTCTCTTCCACCTCCGCCAGAATCTTTTTCCACGGCTGCTCTTCGCAAGGCACCATCAGTGAAACGACAACGGCGCGGTCCGGCCAGTCCTTCTTCACTTGTCTGATCTCGCGCAGATTGACGTCCAGCGGGCGGTCTGTGATGAGTTCGATATTGTTGAGGCCGAGAAGCCTGCGGTCCGGCCCGTGGATGGCGCCATAGCGGGGGCCGTTCACATTGACGATCGGAGGGCCTTCCTCGCCGAGCGTCTTCCACACGACACCACCCCAGCCTGCCTTGAAGGCGCGGACCACATTGTATTCCTTGTCGGTTGGTGGCGCCGACGCCAGCCAGAAAGGATTGGGCGACTTGATGCCTACGAAATTCGAGCGAAGGTCTGCCATGGGGGTCTCCTTCAGATTACTTCTCCCCCAACTTGTTGGGGGAGTGCCGCGAAGCGGTGAGGGGGTGTTCGAAGGTGCTAGGTTTCTGACACCCCCTCCCGCCGCTAGCGTACTCCCCCAGCAGAGCTGGGGGAGAACTATGCACTAAGATACGCATGAATGCTTTCCGCCGCGCGCCGGCCGTCATCGACGGCGGCGACCGTCAAGTCCTTGCCGCCCGCCGCACAATCGCCGCCGGCCCACACGCCTTTCAGTGAAGTGCGCCTTTCGGAATCAACAGCGATGCGCCCGCCTTCAAGCCTCAGCGCACCGCCAAAGCCATTGACATAGGTCTGCCCAATGGCCTTGAAAATGGTATCGGCCGCAAATTCGATCGTCTCGCCTGTAACCGAAAGCTTACCGCGCTTTTCTGCCATGTAGTCACAGACAAGGCCCACAGCCCTGCCATCCTTCACCACAATCTTTTTCGGCGCCACCCAATGCTTGATCTTGACGCCCTTGGTCTGCGCCAGTTCCTGCTCGAAGCCCGACGCCTTCATGTGGGCTTGGCCCCGGCGGTAGAGAATGGTCACATCTTCCGCGCCTAGGAGCTTCGATTGCACGGCAACGTCAATCGCCGTCATGCCGCCGCCGATCACCAGCACGCGCCGCCCCACCTTGAGCTTTGCGAGATCCTTGGCCTGGCGCAGTTCTGCGATATAGTCCACCGCATCTTCAATGCCCGGCGCATCATCATGCTTGATGCCAAGATCATTGACGCCGGCAAGGCCAATACCGACGAACACCGCATCAAACTTCTTCTGCAATTCCGCAAGCTTCGGCTTCTTGCCATTCTCGATGGTGATGCCGCCAATCGCCAGAATGAAATCCACTTCCTTGCGCGCGAAGTCATCGACACTCTTATAGGCGGCAATGCCATATTCATTGAGGCCGCCTGATTTCTTGCGCGTCTCGAAAACCGTCACCTCATGGCCATGCATGGCAAGCCGGTGTGCGCATGCCAAGCCTGCAGGCCCCGCGCCCAACACCGCCACTTTCTTGCCGGTGCTTGCTGCACGCAAATAGGGATGCTTCTTCTCCGCCATCGCCGCATCGGTGGCATAGCGCTGCAGCAATCCGATCTTGACCGGCTGGTCTTCGGCTGTGTTGCGCACGCAAGCCTCTTCACACAGCGTTTCCGTCGGGCACACGCGCGCGCACATGCCGCCCAGAATGTTCTGATCAAAAATGGTTTTGGCTGCAGACTTGGGATGCCCTGCCGCGATTTCGCGGATGAACATGGGAATGTCGATGGAAGTGGGGCAGGCCGTCTGGCACGGCGCTTCGTGGCAGAAGAGGCAGCGCTCAGACTCAACGAAAGCTTCGTGGACAGTTAGCGGTGGATGAAGGTCGGCAAAATTCGCGGCATATTGCGCCTTGGGCAATCTGCCATTGGCAATATCCGGACCCTTCTGTGCCATCTTTCCTCCAGCACATTGTTCTGATGCATTTTTACGAAGAGTGACAGATTTTGTTCAAATGGTCAAATTTCGATGACTCCAGTGCAAGAGCGTCGGACGTCTTTCGCTGGCCTCAACTACCGGGGCTGTGAACCGGAAAGACCGGACCTGAAACCACCGCCGCTATAGAATGGCGAAAATGCAACAGCCCAGATTAGTTTGTGGCGGTGGCGAGCTTGCCCAATTGCCGCCGCAATACCGCCCGCTTAATTACCGGCACGGATGCGGGGTAATGCGTGATTCTCGTTGGCATCTCATCCATCTGGTTCTTTGAGTTGAGGTTGCACAATGAGAGTTTCGACGTTTGTTATTCGCCCCGTGCTGGTGGCGGCGCTCTTGGGCGCCACAGCGCTCCTTCTCTCTCCTCTCCATGTTTCATCATCCGGATCGCTGGCCTATCAGCCGGCCGAAGCTGGGAATGGCAAGGGAAACGGGAACGGAAATGGCAACGGCAAGGGAAATGCTGGGGGCAATGGCGGCGGGAACGCCAACTCCGGGAAGAGTGGCGGCCAAGGTTTGGGGGACAACAAACTAGGGCTTGTTCTGGCCAACTCGAATGAAGACGCCGAAGCGGCAAGTCTTGGCCGCTGGAATGCCGCCAAGCCTTTCGACCACCCGGCCATGCAGGCCCATATCCGCAATGGCGACTTCACCGGCACCATCGGCATGATGGCCCGTTATATTGTCGCGCAGAACACCCTGAATGACATGCAGGCCGATCCGGAATTTATCACCAGGCTTGCCGAAGCGCAGACCATTCTCGACGTCGAAGCAGCCGACCCCGCGCAGACGGCCTACACCGGCGAACAAATTGCCGCGGCACAGGCGCTGATCGATAGTTATGATTCGGCACTCTCCGCCCTTGCCAAGGCAGAAACCCTGATGGACCGGTATTCCAACCGTGCCCCTTGGGAAGAAATCCGGACCACCGTGCGGCTGAAGCTCGGGCTTGATCCCGAGGAGAACGATCTGCTCTAGTTAGAGTATAAATTCCAAGGCACGATCCGCCCCGGAAACCCAGTTTCCGGGGCTATGCATGTGACAACTTGGCCCGTGCCTTCTCAGGGGTAGACGCCACCCCTTTGCCACCGCTATCATTTGTCAGACAAATACAGGACCCAGTGATGACAAGCCAAGGAAATAGCAAGAAACTCAAGTATCGTTCACAGGCCTGGTTCGACAATCCCGACAATGCCGACATGACCGCGCTCTATGTCGAGCGCTATCTCAATTACGGCTTCACCCTGGGCGAGCTTCAGGGCGGCAAGCCCATCATCGGCATTGCCCAGACCGGCTCCGACCTCTCACCCTGCAACCGCGTCCATATCGAACTCGTAAAGCGCGTGCGCGATGGCATCACGGCGGCAGGCGGCATTCCGCTCGAATTCCCCATCCATCCCATTCAGGAGACGGGAAAGCGCCCCACCGCATCGATTGACCGCAACCTCGCCTATCTCTCGCTTGTCGAGGTGCTGCATGGTTATCCCTTGGATGGCGTAGTGCTCACCATTGGCTGTGACAAGACCACGCCCGCCTGCTTGATGGCGGCGGCAACTGTCGATCTCCCGGCGATTGCCCTTTCTTCCGGCCCCATGCTCAACGGCGACTACAAGGGCCAGCGCACCGGCTCCGGCACCATTGTCTGGCTGGCCCGCGAAAAACTGGCAACCGGCGAAATCGACTACAAGGGCTTTGTCGATCTCGTTGCTTCGTCTGCTCCCTCAACCGGCTTCTGCAACACCATGGGCACCGCCAACACCATGAATTCGCTGGCCGAGGCCTTGGGCATGACGCTGCCCGGCAATGCTGCAATCCCCGCGCCCTATCGCGAGCGTGGCCAGATGGCCTATGAAACCGGCCGCCGCATCGTCGAGATGGTCCATGAGGATCTGACGCCTTCAAAAATCATGACGCGCGAGGCTTTCGTGAACGCCATCCGCGTCAACACCGCAATCGGCGGCTCCACCAATGCCCCCAATCACCTGAATGGCATAGCCCGCCACCTTGGCCTTCAGCTCGATGTCAAGGATTGGGAAAAGGAAGGCTATGAGTTGCCGCTGCTGGTGAACCTCCAGCCTGCCGGTGAATATTTGGGCGAGGATTATCACCGCGCCGGCGGTGTTCCAGCTGTCGTTGCGGAACTGATCAAGGCCGGAAAGATCAATGAGAATTGCATCACCGCCAATGGCAAGACCATCGGCGAGAACTGCAAGGGCAAGTTCTCTTGGAACCGCAAGGTCATCCGCGAATTTGCCGACCCCATCAAGAAGACGGCGGGCTTCAAGATGCTTTCGGGCAATCTTTTTGACTCGGCCATCATGAAGACCAGCGTCATCTCCGAGGAATTCCGCCAGCGCTATCTTTCCAACCCGAAGGACCCCAATGCCTTCGATGCCAAGGCCATCGTCTTTGACGGACCGGAAGATTATCACGCCAACATCGACAACAAGAAACTCGCCGTCGATGAGAACACCATTCTCTTCATTCGTGGTGTCGGTCCCTTGGGCTATCCCGGCGCGGCGGAAGTCGTGAACATGCGCGCGCCCGACTATCTCCTGGAAAAGGGCATTCGCTCGCTCCCCTGCGTGGGTGATGGCCGGCAATCCGGCACATCGGGTTCACCGTCGATCCTCAATGCCTCACCGGAAGCTGCGGCAGGTGGCGGACTGGCGCTGTTGAAGAACGGCGACAAGGTGCGCATCGATCTGAACAAGGGCGAATGCAACATGCTTGTCTCTGCCGATGAATTGCAGAAGCGCCGCGCCGAACTGGAAAAGAACGGCGGCTACAAGACACCCGC
>JBIOWL010000468.1:0-4029 GCA_044868645.1 Aestuariivirga sp. | reverse complement strand
ACACCCAATCCCAAATGAGATACACAACGGTGACCGGCAGAATGAAGGGCAGGAAGAAGAGCGCCAGAACAGCAGCCTGCGGGCGCCCCGTCAAACGACTGATGCCGAGCGCGATGAGCAGCGCGATGGCCGTACCTGGAATGACGGAGAGCAATACGAAATAGGCAGTATTCCACATGGCCGTCATCATGCGGTTGTCGTTAAGAAGCTTCCGGTAATTCTCTAGGCCGACATAACTGCCCTTGCCGATCAACGGCGCATCCGTGAACGACAACAGAAACATGTTGATAGTGGGATAGATAAAGATCAGCCCGTAGATCGCGGCAAAGGGCGCCACAAGCAGGAGCGCCAACCACAATTCTTTGCGCGTGTCCTTCAACATGGGAACAGCCAATAATTGATGGGCCGCCCAGGGAGGCGGGCAGCCCATCCACTATGGCATCAAAGATTGTTCAGTTCATCTTTGATCTTCGTGACAGCCTCCGCCGGATCCATTTCACCGTTCTGCGTTGGCACGAAGTAGGTCGACATCACGTCAAAGATCGGCCCGGCAATGCCTGCCAGCGGCGATTTTGGATCGAAAATCATGCTCGCCGTAAGTGGTGAATAAGTCGCATTGGGTTCCATCTTCTTGTATTCGTCCGATTGCGTCACCGGTGCATAGGCCGGAATGTGACCTGCCGTTGCCCAGAACAGCGAATGCTTGTCGATCCAGCTGATCACAGAGAGCACCGCGGCGCGCTTTTCAGCCGACATCTCTTTGCCCTGGTTCACAGGAATCGCAAACGAATGGCTGTCTGCGTAGGTGCAGGGCTTATCGAAGAGCACAGGCAGCTCCATGGCGCCCCATTCGAACAGCTTTCCACTCTTGTGCAGGTCGGTCATGGTCGGCACTTCCCACACACCATTGATCATGAAGGCGGCGGAGCCGGACGTGAACAAGGCCACAGTCGCTGGATAATCCGTATACGAAGATTGCAACCCACCCTTGGTCCAGTCGGCGATCATGGCGAGTGCGTTCTGCATCTTCGCGGCATTGTCGCCCGCGAGGAACTCACCGTCGGTCATCAGCTCGCCGCCCTGTTGACACATCATTGAATAGATCGTGCGGAACATGAAGTTGCCGTCGGCAGTAACGCCGGCGATGCCAAATTTCGCTCCGGCGTCCTTGGCCTTGCCGAGAGCTGCCTTGAAGTTATCTGCGCCATTAAGGCCGGTAGGCTTGCCATCGGCGCCCAGAAGACCGGCCTTCGCCAGAATATCCTTGTTGTAATAGAGAACGATCGGATGGGTATCGAGCGGCACGGCATATTGCTTGCCATCAATCGTGACTGCATCCCATGTGGCCTTGGCGAAATCACCCTCCCCGAGACTCATGGCTTTGAAGTCATCGGCAGTGATTTCCTGGAGGATGCCCTGCTTCACCGCCAGCGGAATACGGCTGGCGTGATAAGTCATGATGTCCGGCGCCTCGCCGACTGCTGAAGACGTCTGCACCTTGGTGTAGAAAGGCACGCCCCAGTCGAGTGTGGACGCCTGAATCTCGACCTTTCCATCCATTTCCTTGTTGAAGTCGGCAATCATTTGCTTCATGCGCACGCCGTCGCCGCCGCCGAGAAAATCCCACCAGACCACGGTTTCCTTCGCCATTGCGCTTGCCGTGAACAAGGCCGTTGAGAGCACGGCAGCACCGATAAACCTTTTGAACATGTCCTCACTCCCTTGGGGAACTGGCCCCCTCTGCGCCTGATTTCTCTCTGGCCGGTCACGGGCGCATCGCGACACAGCGCCGAAAACCTATCAAACATGCCGGAACTGTCAATCTCATTCGTGATATATATCAAGTTTCGCGATATCGATCTCCTCTTCATCTGCTGGTATTGCACCCCACTGAGCATGACTTGCGGCAGTTCTTGGCCCGTCCGCGCATTTTCCCCGTTTTCCATATTCTGATCATAGCCTTGGACAAAGACCATCATATCTGCTTTTGTGATATCGAAGCTGGTGTGAACCAATGGTGCTCAAAGGCAAACGGAGATGAGCAAGAACTTTCTCGTTGTGGACCCGTCTGAGGGTGAAGACGTGCTGCGGGCCTTTGCCTCGCCGGCGCGCGTCAAGGTTTTGAAACTCCTGCATGTGCGGGGGCCGATGAATGTCAATGACATTGCCGAAGCGCTCGAACTGCCACAGTCGACAGTCTCATCCAACGTGCAGATTCTTGAGCAGGCCGGACTGATCAGGACGGAGACTCAGCGCGCGCGCAAGGGCAATCAGAAAATCTGCCATTCCAGTTTCGATCAGGTGCTTGTTGCCTTCAAGGAAGATACCGATGCCATCAATGCCAACACGATCGCCGTCAACATGCCCATCGGCTTGTTCACCAGTTGTGAGGTCTCGGCACCCTGCGGTCTGTGCTCCACGGAAGGCATCATCGGGCTTCTCGATGTGCCCAACGCCTTCCTCGACCCCAACCGCATGCATGCAGGTTTGATCTGGTTTACAAGGGGTTTTCTTGAATATCAGTTCCCCAATAATGCCAAACTGTCCAACAGGCGACTCGAGTCCATGGAGTTCTCCATGGAGCTTTCTTCCGAGGTTCCGGGCACAGCGTCCGACTGGCCATCGGACATTACCGTCACCGTCAACAACATCGACATCGGCACCTGGACATCGCCCGGCGATTTCGGTGACAAGCGCGGCGCCTATACGCCAAGCTGGTGGAAACTGAAGGGCAGCCAGTATGGTATGCTCAAGAGTTTCCGTGTAACTCACGATGGGTCCTATGTGGACGGCGTGAAGTTTTCACCTGTCACACTCAAGGAACTGGACATTGAAGAGCACCACTCCATCCGCTTGCGCCTTGGTGTGAAGGACGACGCCAAGCACCGCGGCGGCTTAAACATCTTCGGCCGCGGCTTCGGCAACTATGACCAAGACATCACCTTGCGCCTTGCCACCAGCAGGTGATTCAAGGTCTTGACCAGGAAGGCTCCTTGCCTATTATATCCTTTACTCTGATATAAATCATAAAATCAGTATGTATGGGAGTGAGGGCATGAAAGCCTCGGTCATCGCCAACCGCGACTACACTATTTCCAGGATCGATGACCGGCTTTATGGCGCCTTCCTCGAGCACCTGGGCCGCGCCGTCTATACCGGCATCCATGAGCCGGGCCACCCGACGGCCGACAAGAACGGTATGCGCGGTGACGTTGCCCAGCTTGTCCGCGACTTGAACATTCCTTGCGTGCGCTATCCCGGCGGAAATTTCGTTTCGGCCTACAATTGGGAAGATGGGATCGGTCCGGTGGACAAAAGGCCCACGCGCCTCGACCTCGCCTGGCACACTTCCGAAAGCAACAAGGTCGGCATCCATGAATTCGCCGCCTGGTGCAAGACCGTGAACACCGAGATGATGCTGGCCATCAATCTCGGCTCGCGCGGCCTCGATGAGGCGCGGAATTTTGTCGAATATGTCAACGGCCCGGTCGGCTCCTATTGGGGCGATCTCCGCAAGAAGAATGGCCATGCAGAGCCCTTCGGCGCCAAGCTCTGGTGTCTCGGCAATGAAATGGATGGTCCCTGGCAGATCGGCCAGAAAACGGCCGATGAATATGGCCGTGTTGCCTATGAATCAGCCAAGGCCCTGCGCGCCTTCGACAAGTCGCTGGAGCTTGTGGTCTGCGGCTCCTCGCATTCGGACATGAAAACCTATCCCGAATGGGAGCGCATCGTCCTCGAACACACCTATGATTCGATCGACTATGTATCTTTGCACATGTATTTCGCCAACCGGGCGAAGAACACGGCCAACTACCTCGCCTTGAACCACAAGCTCGATACTTATATCGCCACGGTGCAGAGCACCATCAACATGGTGCGCGCCAACAAGCGCTCCAAGCGCAAGGTGCATATCTCCTTCGACGAATGGAATACGGGGCGACTTCGGTGGATGACATCTGCGCGAAGGCGGATGTACGGAAGGGGAGCTTCTACTATTTCTTCAAGTCCAAGGCGGACCTCGCGATT
>JBIOWL010000467.1:0-3218 GCA_044868645.1 Aestuariivirga sp. | reverse complement strand
GACATCCGCATGGTGAGATCGGGATCATTGACGCGCACGATGGGAATGCCGTCAGGGAGCGTGGGATCGGAGAGGATCGCATCAACGCCAGCACCGAGCGAGAAAATTACTTTCAGGTTCGGTAATTCCCGCAGCACATTGGGTGGTGGCAGCCAGGCGGCGGCATAGTGGATATCAGCAGTGTTGCCCATGGCCGGCCATTTGCGAATGTCATGGCGCGGCAAGGCCTTCTTCATTTCATTGGCCCATTGATCGCCATCCCAGGTGGGCGTGACGAATAGAAAAGCACTCAGTGCTTCACCACGCCAAGGGTTGGCTTGAGATTGAGCGAGGCGGCGAGCAGCGCCTTGGTATAAGGATCCTGCGGATTCTCGAAAATCTGCCTGCCCTCTCCACGTTCCACCACCAATCCATTGCGCATCACGATCACTTCATTGGCAAGGGCCCGCACCACTTTCAAGTCGTGGCTGATGAAGAGATAGCCGAGATTGTGCTTCTCCTGCAGCTTGCGAAGGAGATCGACAACTTGTGCCTGCACAGACATGTCCAGTGCCGAGGTGGGTTCATCCAGCATGATGAATTTGGGATCAAGGGCCAGCGCCCGGGCAATGGCGATGCGCTGGCGCTGGCCGCCGGAGAATTCATGGGGGTAGCGATCCATGGTTGAAGGATCGAGGCCGGTTTCGGCAAGGGAGGCGGCGACACGTTCGCGCCTTTCGGCAGCGGGCATGTCGGGCTTTTGAATGAGCAGGCCCTCTTCAACAATCTGCAGGATCGACATGCGCGGAGAGAGCGAGCCGAATGGATCCTGAAAAACAATCTGCATGTCTTTGCGCAGAGGCCGCATGGCCTTGCTGTTGATCCCATCGATACGGCGGCCGCGATAGATGATAGGGCCTTGCGAAGAAATAAGACGCAGGATGGCAAGGCCCAGCGTGGTCTTGCCGGAGCCGGACTCGCCAACGATGCCCAATGTCTGGCCGGCCTTCACCTCGCAACTGATGCCATCGACCGCCTTGATATGGCCGATGGTCTTGCGGAAGAAGCCGCGCTTGATGGGGAACCAGACCTTGAGATTGTCTGTGTGGACCAGCGTTTCGGCATCGGCCTTCAGCGGCGGCGGATTGCCCTTCGGTTCGGCCGCCAAGAGCATTTTTGTATAAGCATGTTGCGGCCCGGCAAAGATTGTCTTCGTCTCGCCCTGCTCCACAATTTTTCCCTTCTGCATGATGCAGACGTGGTCCGCCATATGGCGCACAATGCCGAGATCATGGGTGATGAGGAGCATCGCCATGCCGAATTCCTTCTGGAGATTTTTCAAGAGCTCCAGAATTTGGGCCTGCACCGTGACATCGAGCGCCGTTGTAGGTTCATCGGCGATGAGCAAGTCGGGATTGTTGGCAAGAGCCATGGCGATCATGACGCGCTGGCGCTGGCCGCCTGAGAGCTGGTGCGGATAGTCGGCAAGGCGGGATTCCGGATCGCGGATGCCGACCTTGCCGAGCAGTTCGATGGTGCGGGCGCGGGCCTTTTCTTCCGAAATACCGGCGTGAAGTTCGAGGATTTCGCCGATCTGCTTTTCCACCGTGTGGAGCGGATTGAGCGAGGTCATGGGCTCCTGGAAGATCATGGTGATGTCGCGGCCACGCACACGGCGCAGGTCCGTTTCATCGCGGTCCAGAAGATTTTCGCCATTGAACCAGATTTCGCCGGAAGGGTGCGACGCCGCGGGATAGGGCAGCAGCTTAAGGATGGAGAGCGCCGTCACGGACTTACCGGAGCCGCTTTCGCCCACAAGGGCCAGCGTCTTTCCCTTCTCGAGCGTGAAAGAAACGCGATCGACGGCGAGCGTGCTTTGGCCGCCTTGTGTGAAAGCGACGGAGAGGTCCTTCACGTCAAGCAGCGGCGCCGTCATCTGAAGGTTTTCCGCGGATCAAGGGAATCGCGCACCGCCTCGCCGATGAAGACGAGAAGCGTCAGCATGGAGGAAAGGATGATGAAGGCAGTGATGGCGAGCCAGGGGGCCTGCAGGTTCTCCTTACCCTGCTTCACCATCTCGCCGAGCGAAGCAGAGCCTGCCGGGAGCCCGAAGCCCAGATAGTCGAGGGCGGTGAGTGTCGTCACACTGCCCGACAAAATGAAGGGCATGAAGGTGATGGTGGAGATCAGCGCATTGGGCAGGAGGTGCTTGAACATGATGGCCACATCGCCGAGCCCTAGGGCTCTTGCGGCGCGGACATATTCAAAATTCCGTGCACGGAGGAATTCGGCACGCACCACGCCGATCAGCGTCGTCCATGAGAAGAGCAGCAGGATGATGAGCAGCAGCCAGAAGGAGGGCGTCACGAAGGCGGTGGCGATGATGATCATGTAGAGGGCGGGCATCGACGACCAGATGTCGATGCCGCGCTGGAAGAGAAGGTCTGTCCAGCCGCCGAAATAGCCCTGCACGGCGCCTGCCACCACGCCGATGACGGATGACAGCAGTGTCAGAATCAGGCCGAAGGCCACGGAAATGCGGAAACCATAGAGAACGCGGGCGAAAACATCCCTGCCCTGATCATCGGTGCCAAGCCAATTGAGATTGCCGGCGATGCATTGCGGATCGCTCACGCCTTGCGGATATTTGGCGCAGGCTTGTTCGCTTGTGAGCCGGAAGGCTGGGCGCGAGGGCGCGGGCTCCGGCAGTTCGAGGTTCACAGTGTTGAAGGAATAACGGACGGGCGGCCAGATCATCCAGCCATTGGCTTCGATCTCTTCTGCATTCACAGTATCGCGGTAATTGGTGTTGGCGAGAAAACCGCCGAACTTGCTTTCGGGATAATCAACGAAGAGCGGATAGAGCAGCTCGCCCTTGTAGGAGGCAAGGATCGGCCGGTCATTGGCGATGAAGGGGGCGAAGAGAGAAATGGCAAAAAGCGCCATGAAGATGTTGAAGGACCAGAAGCCCCGCTTGTTGGCGCGGAAGAGCTGCAGGCGCCTTTGGTTGAGAGCCGAGAGACGGGGAAGGAAGGCCATCCTCAGACCTCTCGGCTCTCGAAGTCGATGCGGGGATCGATCCAAGTGTAGGTGAGGTCGCTGATCAAGGCGATGAAGAGGCCGATCAGGGTCATAATGTAGAGATTGGCGAAGACTACGGCGTAGTCGCGCTTTTCCACGGCGCGGAACATGAGATAGCCAAGGCCATCGAGGGAAAAGACCTGTTCGATGAGGAGCGC
>JBIOWL010000466.1:0-3031 GCA_044868645.1 Aestuariivirga sp. | reverse complement strand
GCCTTCCGGCCTTCCCGGCCACCGCCGCGGCGGCCATGGCCGGTCGGCGTTGTCTGACTCAAAAGCTCGTTCGTGTTCACCATGGCTCACCTCGCTGCGCCATATGAGGGTGGTTGCCCCGGCGCTTCAATACACTCCAGAAGCCGCAGCCGCTTGAGAAAAACTCAAGCGACTTGGGCGAGCAGCCATTCCTTCAGCGCTACTGCCTCGGCAGTAAGAGATCGCCTCACGCTCCAGGTGAGGTAGAAACTTTGGGGCGCCACCATTTCATGGCCGCCCACAATGACGAGCTGCCCGCCCTCGACCAAGGGCGTGATAAGGCTTTTCCAACCCAGAACAATACCCTGGCCATCGAGCGCTGCCTGCAGGGCAATGACATGGCTGTTGAAGCGGCGGACATTGAGACGGCGAAACTTCACGCCTCCGTCGCGCAGAAATTCAGCCCAGGTGGTCCAGGTCCAGTCGGCCCCCTCGACCGAGAGCAGCGTCTGGCTGGCAATATCGGGGAGGGCCATGTCATTCCTTCCCTTGAGAAAGGCAGGAGATGCGAGAGCCATAATGCGGTCGTCAAAAAGCTTCACCGCCATCTCGTCGCGGAACTGGCCGGTGCCGTAACGCACCCGCAAATCAAGTGGCGAAATGGGACTTTCCTGCGTGCGGTCGGAAATAATGTGGTCGACAATGATGTCCTCATGCGCGTTCCAGAAACGGCCAAGGCGCGGCATCAGCCAAAGCTGGGCGAATGCGTTGGTGGTGCCGATGGTCACCACCCGTTTGGCGCCGCCCTTGCGGAAACCAGCAAGAACATCGGCAATATGCGAAAATGACGAGCGAAGGGCTTCGAGCAGGGCTGCGCCTTCCGCCGTCAGCTCCAGGGCGCGATGCAGGCGAAGGAACAATTTTGTATCGATCTCCGCTTCGAGGAGCTTGATATGCTTGGAAAGAGCGCCGGGCGTGACGTTCATTTCGCCTGCAGCGCGGGTAAGGCTCAGATGGCGGCCGGCTGCTTCAAAGGCCGCAAGCCCGTTGAGCGAAGGAAAGTTGTAGTGCCTGTGCACCATGGGCAAGGCTTATCACTGGAGGTTCCTTTGCGAAATAGTCAAAGATGGAACGCCTGCACACCTCTCACCGGCGAGAACACCTATCTCTGGAGGCCAGCGCGAAGACGCTGAATTTTCCCTTATTGCATCGCAACATAGCCGGGGTTTCGTCAGTTGACGGACTCAGGTGCATCTACCACTATAGTCGTAGGGGACACAGGTAGCCGAGGGGGTTCGACGGTTTCGCCTGGGACTATTCATCAATGCTGCTCCTCCCCGGGGCAGCGGGGAGCAAGATATGTCTCAAGAACCAACAGGTGTCAGCTATACAAAGGCTGACAAGAGTTACTTCGAGCAGCGAGGACTGCAACGCTATGCCGGCATCTGGTCCCTATGGGCCTTGGGCGTCGGGGCGGTGATCTCCGGCCACTTCTCTGGCTGGAACTTCGGCTTCGCCACCGGCGGCTGGGGCGGCATGCTGGTTGCCGGCATCATCATCGGCATCATGTATGCGGGCCTTGTCTACTGCATCGCGGAAATGAGCCCAGCCCTGCCGCACACGGGCGCGGCCTATTCCTTTGCTCGCACTTCCATGGGCCCCTGGGGTGGGTTCCTCACAGGTCTCTGCGAAAACGTCGAATATGTGGTGACGCCGGCGGTCGTCTGCTTCTTTATAGGCTCATATCTCGGCGGCATCGTCGGCGGAGACATCCCGCCATATATCTGGTGGATCAGCACCTATGTCGTCTTTCTGGCCCTAAACATTTTTGGGGTGGCCCTGTCTTTCCGGGTCACGCTGATCGTGACGCTGGCTTCGCTGGCAGTACTGATCTTCTTCTGGATCTCGGCCTTCCCCAATATGGATTTCAGCCGCTGGGCACTGAACATCGCGCCGGACGGTACTGAACTTCCGAATGGCGGTGGCTCCATGTTCCCCATGGGATTCACGGGTGTTCTGGCGACCCTTCCCTTCGCCGTGTGGCTGTTCCTCGCCATCGAGCAATTGCCACTCGCTGCGGAAGAATCGGTTGACCCCAAGAAGGACATGCCCAAGGGCATCATCCTCGGCATGGCGACACTTGCCATTTCGGCCTTCATGATCGTGCTCTTGAACCCTTCGGTCGTCGGCGTCGGCGCCCACAAGCTGGGCACCTCCGGTGAACCGCTGCTCGACGGTTTCCGTGCCATCTTCGGTGACACGGGCGCTGTGGTTCTCGGCCTTGTGGCCCTCGTCGGCCTCATCGCCTCGTTCCACACCATCTTGTTCGCGCAGGGTCGGCAGATCTTCTCCCTGTCGCGGGCGGGCTATTTCCCGTCGGCACTGTCGATAACCCATGCCACCTACAAGACGCCGCATGTGGCCATGCTCGTCGGCTCGGTTGTCGGGCTTGCCATCATGATCAGCATGTGGTTCGCGCTTGGCGGTGAAAAGGCGGGCGCCCTTATCGGCTCCGTCCTTCTCAACATGGCGGTGTTCGGGGCGATGCTCTCCTATATCGCCCAAGCGGTGTCCTTCATCCTGCTCAGGAAGAACCATGCCCACATCAACCGGCCCTATGTGAGCCCGTTCGGCAATGCCGGCGCCTACGTCACAATCGTGATTGCGGCGGTGACCCTGCTCTACCAGATCCAGGATCCGAACTTCACCAAGGGCATTATCTGGGTGATCTTATGGTTCGTGATCGCGGTCATCTATTTCGCGCTGGTTGGCCGCCACAAACTCATCCTCTCTCCGGAGGAGGAGTTCGCGATAGAACACAAGGCGGAGGCGGCGGCAAGAGCAAAGGCCTGATCGCTTTCAACACACAGCAAGAGGGCGGCCTTCGGGCCGTCCTTTTTTCAGAAGCCGAGCAAAGGCTGCAACAGGCGTAGCAACCGCGACTTGAAGCGCGCCGGGGCTTCGGTGGCAAAGAGGCAATAGCAGGTCTCGCCTTCATCGATGACGGGCTGATGTTCGACGGTTTCATCGAGATCGGAGACATCGCCCTTCA
>JBIOWL010000465.1:0-2511 GCA_044868645.1 Aestuariivirga sp. | reverse complement strand
CCACCCACGGCCTCACTGCCCCCATGCCGAAACAGGCCTCTTGGAAAAAGCAGCGGCTCTTATTACCAAGGCCCATCGGCCCATGATCATTCTGGGCGGCGGTGCATTGCATGCAGGGAAAGAAGCTCTACGCATTGCCGAAGCCACAGGGGCTCCCGTCATCACCACCACCGCAGGCAAGGGCGTCATCCCGGCGAGCCATCCTAACCACTGGGGCTATGTCATGGGCCTGCAGGCAGTTCAGGATCTCCTGCAGGCAAGCGACTGCATTCTCGCCGCGGGCACTGAACTTTCGGAATGCGATTTCTGGCGAACCTCCTTCCGCCTCCATGCGCCTTTGATCCGCATCGACATTGATCCTGCCAGCCTCTCGCGGCCCCATGGCGCAATCCTTGCCATTCTCGGTGATGCCAAACACGCGCTGGATGGCATCGCCTCCCATATTCCAGTCGCAAGCAAGCCTCCACCTGCATCTCCGCCGCCAACAAGCGATGATCCCTTGCGCCAAACGCTCACCAAGGTTCTCTCGGTCATCCGCGAGTCATTGCCTGAGGAAACCGTCATCGCCTCCGACATGACGCAGATTGCCTATGCCGCCAATGAAATCTTCCAGGTGTCGAAGCCGCGCACCTGGCTGCACCCGGTGGGCTTCGGCACGCTGGGCTTTGCCCTTCCCGCAGGCATCGGCGCAAAATTCGGTGTCGGCGAAAAACCCGTTGCCATCCTCCATGGCGACTATGGCGTGCAATACACAATCAACGAACTGGGCACCGCTGTTGAACACAAGCTCCCCATTCCCATCCTGCTCTGGAACAATAATGCCCTGGGCCAGATCAGGGACGACATGGTGTCGAAGGGCATCCAGCCCAATGCCGTGACGCTGCGCAATCCGGATTTCCAACTGTTAGCCAAAGCCTACGGCGCAAGCGCCGAGAAACCCGAAAGTCTGAAAGTGCTGTCGCGCACTATCGCAGCTGCTCTCAAGGCCGATGGCCCCACAATCATCGAAATGACCCCGGACATACTGCGTGGATAGCGCCATCATCTTTGATTGTGACGGCGTTCTCCTCGAGCTGCTGCATGCTGAAGAGGAGATGTTCTTCTCCGCACTCGCGGCCTTCGTTCCAACTGATGAGCTTTCGCGCAATTGGAACAGCTATTCCATTCGCAATGATGACGACATCATCAGCGAAGTGCTGGCCCGCTTCGGCAGGCCTGAAAATCTCAAACCTGCAGTCGTCAATCACTATCTGTGCGGACTCGCTTCGGCACTCAACAACAAGCACATCACTTCCACTGCCATTCCCGGCACGGAAAACCTGTTGCAACAGTTGAAAGGCAGGCACCGCCTCGGCCTTGCCACAGCCAACTTCCTCGATGCCGCGCGCCTGCGCCTCGAACAGGCAGGGCTCTGGCCCTTTGTTTCAGATCATGCCATCGGCGCCGATGGCGGCGGCCACAAGCATCAGCTCCTGGCCCGCCTGCTTGAAACCATCCCACTGCCTAAAAGCCGCATCGTCTATGTGGGCGACAATATGGTGGATGTGGAAGCAGGATTGAAGAATGGCGTCCACCTGATCGGGTTCTCGCTAAGCCAGACCCGCCGCGACCAGTTGCGCGCCGCTGGAGCCCGCCACATCGCCGCCAGCCATGCCGAAACCACCACATTGATCGGGCAATTCCTCGCGTCTTGACCCTGCAACGTCCCTGTGTGAATCCAGAGGGACAGCAAATCGGAAGGCATGATGCAGTCACACGGCCCCAACCAGTTCGCCCTCCTGAAAACCCGCAGATTCTGGCCGCTCTTTGTCACCCAGGCCATGTCGGCCTTCAATGACAATGTCTTCCGCTATGCCCTCGCCATCCTGCTCCTCACCACGCTGGGCAAGGACCAAGGCGGCGTTCTCAACACTGTTTCGGCAGCCCTTTTCATCCTGCCCTTCTTCCTCTTCTCGGCCTTTGCCGGGCAAATGGCCGACAAGTTCGACAAGGCCTGGCTCGCCCGCCGCATCCGCTTTGTCGAAATCTTCATCGCGGCCATTTCGGCCTATTCGCTCTTCAATGGCTCGGTGCCGTTTCAGCAATTCTGCGTTTTTCTCGCCGGCTGCCAGGCTGCCTTCTTCGGCCCCATTAAATATGGAATCCTTCCGCAGCATCTTGAGAAGGAAGAACTCCTCGGTGGCAACGGCATGGTGGAAATGGCAACTTTCATTGCCATCCTGCTCGGCACCATCTTCGGCACGCTCGCCATCAACCAGTCAGGCGGACATTTCGCCGTCGCCGCTGTGATGGTGGGGATCGGTGTTTTCTCCTTCTGGACATCGACGCTCATTCCCGATGCACCGTCTGCCCAGCCCGATCTCAAGCTCAACTGGAATCTCCTCGGCGAAACCTGGCACGTCATTTCCATGGTGCGCCAGCGCCCCGATGTCTTCCAGGCGATCCTCGGCATTTCCTGGTTCTGGTTTCTGGGCGTCACCTTTGTGACGCAAATTCCGCTCTTCACCTTCG
>JBIOWL010000464.1:0-4065 GCA_044868645.1 Aestuariivirga sp. | reverse complement strand
CGACGAGCACGCTCGCCTGGTTGCCCCAGATGATGCGAGCCGCTTCCTTGCCGCGTCGCATGTCGCTTTCATCCACCACGTCGTCATGGAGTAGCGTTGCCGTGTGCATGAACTCCACAGACATGGCGAGCTTGACATGATGGAGGCCGCTGTAGCCACACATGCGCGCGGCCGCGACCGTCAGCATGGGCCTGATGCGCTTGCCGCCGGAATTGATAAGGTGGCCCGCCAGTTGCGGAATGAGCTCCACATGGCTCTGCGCCTTTTCCAGGATCAGGTCGTTGATGAGGGTCATGTCCTGGCCGGTCAGCCGCACGAGTGGATCGAGGCTCGGCCGCGACCTGCCATCTGACTCAACTTGCCCGTCAAAAGGAATGACTACACCCATCGTGCCCCATTTTCTTTGTCAGCCCCAACCATAGCCCTTTCGGGCCAGCCACTAGCGCGGCGCGTTGCCGCTGTGATCATGCAATCAGCCATTTGGTTTGTTTCCATACTCTGGTAACTTCCCGTTCACCAAACTTCTTTAGCGTCGGTGGGATGCAGTTGGCCATGGAAACCCAAACACAGCAGGCGCCTCCATCACCTCAGGGTTCCGGCGTGCCGCAATCATTGACCGAGGATGCATTCCTTGGCGGGAAACTCAAGGTTCTGCAGCCAGAGAAGGGCTATCGCGCTGGCATTGACGCGGTTTTTCTTGGCGCTTCAATTCCGGCACAGCCCGGTGATGCCGTCTTTGAGGCGGGAATCGGCGTAGGCGTTGCTTCGCTTTGCCTCTTGTCCCGTGTTCCGGCCGTCGATGTCACGGGCATGGAGATCGCCGCGCGCTATGCCATGATGTGCGAGGAAAACGCCAAGCGGAACGGCTATGGCCAGCAGCTTCGCGTGATCCATGCCGACGTCAAGGAGGCGCTGCGCAAGGATCTTTCATCCATGCCCCAGCATGGCAGTTTTGCCCATGCCTTTGCCAATCCGCCCTATTTTGAGGAAGGCAAAGTCACGGCCTCGCCCAGCCTGCTCAAGGCGCAGGCCCATTCCTTTGGCCCGGACGATCTTGAACTCTGGATCAAGGTGATGGCCGCCATGGTGACCCTGCGCGGCACTGTCACCATCGTTCACCGCCCGGAGACACTGGGCAAAATCCTCAATGCCATGGAAGACAAGTTCGGCGATATTCGCGTGGCTCCCCTCTATGCGCGGGAAGGCACGGCGGCGAGCCGTATCGTGGTGCAGGGCATCAAGGGATCGAGGGCGCCCATGCAGCTTCTCCCCGGCCTTGCGCTACATGGGGCAGACAGTTCCTTTACGCCCGATGCCGATGCGGTGTTGCGCGGAGGCATGGCCTGGCACTTGCGCTAACTCCTTGCATTTTCCGAGGTTTGTCGCCACTTAAACGGCCATGCGCCGCTTTCTCCTGAAATTCCTGCCACCCTCCTGGCTGAAGAAAACCCCGATTATTCAAGTAGTTCGCCTGGAAGGGGCCATCATGCCCGGCAGGTCCCTCAGGGGCGGCAACCTCAACACGCAGGTGCTTGAGCCTGTGCTGACGAAGGCTTTTCGCAAGGGTGTTGCTGCGGTGGCGCTTGAGATCAACTGCCCCGGTGGCTCGCCGGTGCAGTCAGCGCTCATCAGCGAGCGCATTAGGGCGCTTTCTGCCGAACACAAGGTGCCGGTCTATGCCTTCTGCGAGGATGTGGCAGCTTCCGGCGGCTACTGGCTCGCCTGCGCGGCTGATGAAATCTATGCCGATGAAAACTCCATCGTGGGTTCCATCGGCGTCATTTCCATGGGCTTCGGTTTCCCCCAGGCATTGGAAAAGCTCGGCATCGAAAGGCGCGTCTATACCGCCGGCGAAGCCAAGAGCATCAATGATCCCTTCAAACCGGAAAAACCAGAAGACGTGAAGCGGTTGCGGGAGCTTCTTGAGGAAATGCATGAAAGCTTCAAGGCCATGGTGCGAGAGCACCGCAAGGACAAACTGAAAGGCGAGGACAAGGAGCTGTTTTCCGGCGCCTATTGGACGGGCGCCAAGTCAAAAGAGCTCGGGCTGGTAGATGGCATCGGCCATATGCGCGCCATCATGAAGGCCAAATTTGGTGAGAAGGCCATTTTCAGAAAGATTCCCCTGCAACAGGGCTGGGGCCTCCGGCGTTTGGGTTTTGCCCAGTTGACCGATGTTCCCGAAGCGGCGCTGGAAAGCCTGGAGGCGCGTTCCCTGTGGCAGCGTTTTGGGCTATGATTTCAGCTGGAGCAAATTCCGGTCAAGTTGCAGACTTGGCCGACAAGAATTTGCTCCAGCATATTGATTTGGCGCGAATTCTTTTCGACCGCGCGATTTCACGCGGTCGGAAAACGCGCTAATGCGGAGCGTGGAACAATGACACTTGTGCGCAAACTGATGATGGCTGGAGCGACCATGATCGCGGGCTTCGCTCTCAAGAAGATCATGGGCCAGATTGAAGCGCAATCCGAGAAGATCCGGCAGAGGGCTGAGGAAAAGCGCGACCCACGCGAGTTCAAGCGCCTGAAGCAGGACCCGGAGACCGGCGTTTATTACGCCGAGGATTGAAGCATTGGCGTCGCGGGAAGAGACTGACCGCTGGCTCGATGACGTCTATCACGCCAAAGACCGTGGTGACTTAAGCCAAATATACGACCGCTGGGCTGCGACTTATGATGCGGACCTGCAGCTTACGGGATATCTGCATTTTCCCATCATCACGGGTCTCGTCTGCCGCCATGTGAAAGGCCGTGATGCCGCGATCCTCGATGCGGGCGTTGGCACAGGCACGGTAGGTTCGCTGCTCAATCTTCTGGGTTTCAACAATCTGACCGGGCTCGACATGTCGGACGGCATGCTGGCCAGGGCCCGCGAGCGGCAATGCTATTCCGATCTCCGCAAGGGTATTCTCGGCGAGCCGCTCGATTTTACCGACCGCAGCTTCGATGCCGTTCTTTCGACCGGCACTTTCACGTTTGGCCATGCCCCGGCAAGCGCCTTTGACGAACTGGTTCGCATTCTCGAAAGGGACGGCGTCATTATCTTCACCGTCGCCACGGCTGTCTGGGAAGAGCAGGGCTTCGGCACGAAGCTGAATCGCTCGTTGCGTCAGGCCAGCTTGTGCCCGTGGAGGCAACCCCCATCTACCGTCCCATGCCGTTTTCGCTTGCGGAAAGCGGTGTGACCACGCAGGCCCATGTCTATCGCCGCATTTCGTGACGCTTGACCCTCTGTCGGGTGTTCCCTAATCCGGCGCCATGGCGCTTGAACCGACCAAATCCTTCCAGGACCTGATTCTCACGCTCCATCAATATTGGGCGGAACAGGGCTGCGTCATCCTGCAGCCCTATGACATGGAAGTGGGCGCCGGCACCTTTCATCCGGCAACGACACTGCGTTCCGTCGGGCCCGCCCATTGGCGTGCCGCTTATGTACAGCCGTCAAGGCGCCCCAAGGACGGGCGTTATGGCGAGAATCCCAACCGGCTACAGCACTATTACCAGTATCAAGTGATCATGAAGCCCTCACCGCCGGACCTGCAGGAGCTTTACCTAGGCTCGCTCAAGGCCATCGGGATCGATCCGACGCTGCATGACCTGCGCTTTGTCGAGGACGATTGGGAAAGCCCGACGCTGGGCGCATGGGGCTTAGGCTGGGAAGTGTGGTGTGATGGCATGGAAGTTTCACAGTTTACCTACTTCCAGCAGGTGGGCGGGCTCGACTGTTCGCCTGTCTCCGGTGAACTCACCTATGGGCTCGAACGGCTGGCGATGTATGTGCAGAATGTCGACAATGTCTTCGACCTCAACTTCAACGGATTGCCGAAGGGCAAGGGCCGTATCACCTATGGCGATGTCTTCCTGCAGGCCGAGCAGGAGTATTCGCGCTATAATTTCGAATATGCCGACACCGAGAGTCTCGAGCGGCATTTCGCCGATGCCGAGAAGGAATGCAGATCGCTGCTCGAGAAGGGCGACAAAGGCTAGCGCCATGAGCTAGCGCTGCCCGCCTACGACCAGTGCATCAAGGCGAGCCACGCCTTCAACATGCTCGATGCGCGTGGC
>JBIOWL010000463.1:0-2083 GCA_044868645.1 Aestuariivirga sp. | reverse complement strand
CACCTCTGCGGTGGCACTCTGATGTCCGATGACGTCAAGCTGTCGTTCCGTCCGCTCATAGTCTCCTGCAAAGCAGAGCAATTCAAAGAGGAAAGTGCGAAGGCGCGAATCGCTAGGGTGAGATCGTACGTCCTGATTGAGCTGCTCAATGGCAGCGGAGAGCTGTCCAGCATCGAGAAGCCCTTTGGCGTCCACGGTCTAAATTCCTATCATCGAAGAGAAACGGCCCAAGAAGTTAGCCGAGTAAGGAAGAGGACAACCTGATACCCTTTTAACCAGAAAAAACCCCTATTTGTATTGAGCACGGCAAGACTATGGCACCTTAAGAAATCAAAGTCAAGGGCATCGTCCCGCGAGAATAAGCCCGGTGGCCGTGGAATCTTTATCTCTGGTGACCTGTACCCGGACTATGCGATCGGTGCCGCTGTGATAGTCTTTTCCATTGCATGTAGCCATGCGGTGCCGTCTCTTTGATGGGCAAGAGCCGTGCCGGCCGGGCCATGAATGCTAAGTATACAAAAATTAACGTGCAATTCGGGCGTTCAGGCTAGCACTATGACCGGCTGGCATGCGGATTTGAGCACTTGCAGCCTATGAGCAGCGAGAGATCTCCGCAATGGCTTGCATATGAAAAGGAGTCGGATGTCTTCCACGCTGGTCACAGATGAACACCAGCTGTTTACTTCTGTACATTCAGAGTCGACGGTTATTCCGGCACAACAGGAGCGAGCGCCCTGGCGGCCAGAGACCGGCTCACCCGCTTACTCCTCAGCTCCCGCCCTGCGCAGCAATTGCACGACCTCGCTGTGGCCTGCTTTACCTGCGATCATCATGGCCGTCCGGCCGTCGATGTCTTTCACGCGGACGTCAGCGCCCTTTTCAAGTAAAAGACGCACCGTAGCGGTTTGACCTTTATTGGCGGCTACCATCAACGCAGTCCAGCCATTCAGATGTCTGGCATTCACCTCAGCCCCGAGCGCAATCAAGGTTTCCACCGTTTGGGTTTGGCCGTTCGCGGCCGCGTTCATCAAGACTGTGAAACCCGTGGCATCGCGCTCATTGACGCTGGCGCCACCGGCGAGCAAGGCTTGCACGACACCGCTGTGTCCCCGTTCCGCCGCAAGCATCAAGGCGGTATTCTCACTCTTATCTTTCGACTGCAGGTCGGCGCCTTTGCGCAAGAGAGCCTGCACCGCCGCCGCATGCCCACCCTCGGCCGCCAGCATCAGGAGGGGCAGGCCCGCGGGTGTCTCCTCGTTGACGTCCGCCCCCGCGTCCAATAAGACTTGCACGGCTTGGGCGTGGCCTTTAGTCACGGCCAGCACCAGGGCGGTGAACGCACTGTTGTCTTTTTCAGTTAAGCGCGCCCCTCTGGCCAGGAGGGCCTGCACCACGGCCGCGTGACCGTTGGCCGCCGCCAGATGCAAGGCGGTCCTCCCTTGCTTTGGCTCTTTGGTGTCCACCTCGGCCCCTTTGTCGAGCAACGCTATCACGATTGCCGCATATCCCCGATCTGATGCCACCAACAAGGGTGGCCAGCCATTTTGGTCCTGTGCCATCACATCGGCGTTTTTCGCCAAGAGCGCCTGGACCGTTGATGCGTGGCCATTGCCAGTGGCCAAATACAGAGCTGTTCGCCCCTGCTTTGACTCTTTCTCATTGACCTCTGCCCCGCTTGCCAGCAAGGCTTGCACCATCGCCGTATCGCCCCGCTCCGCCGCAAGCATTAGCGGAGTCCAACCGCCGTTATCCTTGTCCTTCGCGTCAGAGCCCTTCTTTAGCAACGCCTGAACAACGGCCGTGTGTCCATTGGCGACGGCCAGTAACAGGGCTGTGCGGCCCTGCCTCGGCTCCTTTTCGTGGACATTTGCCCCCTTGTCCAGCAGGGCTTGAACAATATCGGTGTCGCCGCGCTCTGCGGCAATCATCAAGGCGGTCAGGCCTCGGGAGTCTTTCTCGTTGACGTTCGCTCCTTTACGCAGTGACGCTTGAACATTCTTAGTGTCAGCCTTCATCACGGCCGGCATGACAGAAGGCGGCAAGCCCTTCGAGCAGGCGGCGAGCAGGCTTCCGATTATGAACA
>JBIOWL010000462.1:0-13812 GCA_044868645.1 Aestuariivirga sp. | reverse complement strand
CGCAAATTCAATAGGCCTGAGGGGGCCGCCTGCCTCGACACCTCCGGGCAGGCGGCGCTTTTTCCAGCCCGCCATGATCACCGCACGGCAATCCGCTCCACCATTGAGCAGGGCCATCAATGTGAATGGCTGGCTATTTGTGGCACCAGCCTTGTGCCTCATCGTCCTCTTTCTCGCCTTTCCCATATTGTGGTCGCTGTGGATGAGCTTCCAGAAGGGCAAAGGCATGAACCTGACCTTTGCCGGCTTCGACAACATCATCAGGCTTTGGCACGATCCGGCTTTCCTCCTCGCTCTCGGCAACACGCTCCTGTTCCTCGTGGTGCAGGTTCCCATCATGTTATTGCTGGCGTTGCTTGCTGCCGTGACGCTGGATGATCCCAAGCTCAAATTCCGCTGGCTGTTCCGCACCGCGATCATTCTGCCCTGCGTTACTTCACTGGTGGCTTATTCCGTTCTCTTTCGCTCCATGTTCGTTGAGGATGGCCTCATCAATCAGGTTCTTCTCGCCCTTCATATTGTGAGCGAACCCGTTCCCTGGATGACCGATCCTTTCTGGTCGCGCGCCCTCATCGTGATTGCCATCACCTGGCGCTGGACCGGTTACAACATGATTTTCTATCTTGCCGCTCTGCAGAACATCGACAAGTCGGTGTTTGAAGCGGCGCGCGTCGACGGTGTTCCGGCCTATGCCAGGTTTTTCCGCCTCACGGTACCGATGCTGAAGCCGGTCATCCTGTTCACCACTGTAACATCGACCATCGGCACATTGCAGCTCTTTGACGAGGTGGCCAACATTACTGCCAACGCGGCCGGCACCAGCGCGGGTCCCGCCAATGCCGACCTCACCTTGTCCCTCTATATCTACCAGCTCACCTTCAAGTTCATGCCGTCCTTCGGCTACGCCGCCACGGTTTCCTGGGTAATCGTCATCCTTGTGGCGGTCCTTTCCTCACTGCAATTCTGGCTCGCGCGGGACAAAGACTGATGCGCCGCTATTTAAAGATCGCCTCGCGCGCTGCTGTCTACCTCATCCTCTCGATGATGAGCTTCATCTCGATTTTCCCATTCCTGTGGATGATCATCGGTGCCACAAACACCACCGATGACATCATCAAGGGGAAATGGACGCCGGGCAGTGCTCTTGCCGCCAATTTCGGTACGTTCTTCGCCACGATCGATGTGGCTGTCGTTCTCTTCAACTCGCTGAGTATCGCCCTCATAACGACAGTACTGAGCATCGCCGTCTGCTCGCTCGCTGGATATGGCTTTGAGGTCTTCCGCTCGCCGGCGCGCGAGCGCCTCTACCGTCTTATCATTTTGACACTTGCCATTCCCTTTGCAGCCTTGCTCATTCCCCTTTTTATGATGATGGCGGCCGCAGGCATTCTCAACACGAAGTTCGCCGTCATCCTGCCCGGCATCGCCACCGGCTTTGTCGTCTTCTTTTTCCGACAAAACACCAAAGCCTTTCCATCAGAACTCCGTGACGCGGCGCGCATGGACGGGTTGAAGGAATGGCAGATTTTCCTGTCCATCTACATGCCCGTCATGCGCTCGACCTTCGCTGCCGCCTTTGTCATCGTCTTTTTCACGGCCTGGAATAGCTATCTCTGGCCTCTCGTCGTCCTTCAAACAAATGAGATGAAGACCATCGTGCTGATCGTTTCGTCCCAAGTCTCTGCCTATTACCCGGATTTCGGCTTGGTCATGGTTGCCGCCATTCTGGCCACTGTTCCAACGCTTGCCATCTTCTTCCTCATGCAACGCCAATTCGTCGAAGGTCTCACTGGTTCTATCAAATGAAAAAGAAAATCTTGGGCCGCGAAACGCCCATCAATTCCGGCTGGGTCTTCCATGAGGAATTCAAACCGACGCATCTCAAGAAACTTGCGAAGGGAAAGTTCGTAGGGCTGCCCCATACGGCGGTCGAAGTACCTTTCTCCTATTTTGATGAACGGGCCTATCATAAGGCCTTTTGCTACCAGCGTGTGATTGCCTGGCAGGCCGGATTTGCAGGAAGGGAAGTAGCACTGCGCTTTGACGGCGCCATGGCTGATGCGAAGGTGTGGATCAATGGCATCGAGGTTGCCGCACACAGGGACGGCTACACGCCCTTTGAGGCGCGCCTGACGCTCTATTTGAAGCATGGCAAGAATCTTGTGACCGTGAAGATTGACGGCAGCGAGAACCCCGGCATCCCGCCTTTTGGCGGCGTCATCGACTATCTCACCTATGCCGGCATTTATCGCGACGTATGGCTCGTCGTAACGCCAATGATTTCCCTCGGCAATGCCAAGATCGAAACGCCTGACGTCTTGGCCGAGCGCAAACGCGTGACAGTTGTGGGTGAAATTGAAAATCCGCAAGGCGTTGCCTTCATAGGTAAAGTGTCGGCGCGGATTCTCGATGCCAAGGGGCACAAGATTGCTTCAACATCTACAACAGTCGAAGGATCAAGCTATTCCCTGTCCTTTGCCGGGCTTGAAAACATCGTTCTTTGGGACATCGACAATCCCGCGCTTTACAAGCTTGAACTTGAACTTGAAACGCATCATGGCAAGGATGCGAAGGCTATTGCCTTCGGTTTCCGTCATGCTGAATTCACCGCTGACGGATTCTTCCTAAATGGCCGCAAGGTGAAGATCCGCGGGCTGAATCGCCACCAGTCCTTCCCCTATGTGGGCTACGCCATGGGCAGGCGCGCCCAGGAGCGCGATGCTGAAATTCTCAAGCACGAATTGCGCTGCAACCTTGTGCGCACGGCGCACTATCCGCAATCGCCCTGGTTCCTGGATCACTGTGATCGCATCGGGCTTCTGGTTTTCGGGGAAATTCCGGGCTGGCAACATATCGGTGGCGCGGCCTGGAAGGATGAAGCGGTGGAAAATGTGAGGCGCATGCTGCGCCGCGACTGGAACCACCCGTCTATCGTGATCTGGGGCGTGCGTATCAACGAGTCGCAGGATGACCATGATTTCTACCAGCGCACCAATGCCGTGGCGCGCGACCTCGACAAGACACGTCAGACCGGCGGCGTCCGCTTCATCACCGACAGCGAGCTTCTCGAGGACGTTTATACAATGAACGACTTCATCCTGGGCCAGGAGGAACGGGTGCGGAGCAACCGCGGCCGCGTCGCGCTGCGCGATCAACAGGAAGTGACGGGCCTCAAGCACAATGTGCCCTACCTCGTCACAGAGTTCGGCGGCCACATGTTTCCGACGAAGCGCCACGACCAGGAACAACGCCAGGCCGAGCATGTGACGCGCAACCTGCAGATTCTCGAAGCTGCCCATGCCGATCCCCACATCTCAGGCTGCATCGGCTGGTGCTTCGCCGATTACAACACCCACAAGGATTTCGGCTCGGGCGATCGCATCTGCCATCACGGCATGCTGGACATGTTCCGCGTGCCGAAATTTGCCGCCTATGCCTGGGCCATCCAGGGCCGTCCGCAGCGCGGCAATGTGTTGGAACCCGTCACATTCTTTGCAAGAGGTGAGCGCAACATCGGCGGCATATTGCCCCTCATCGTGCTCACCAATTGCGATGAAGTGGAATTGCGTTACGGTCCGCATGTCATAAAACGCGCCGTACCCGACAGGCAAACCTATCCCAATCTGCCCCATGCCCCCGTGATCTTCGACGAGCGGGTGTTTTCTCCAGAAGAACTTGGCGCCTGGGGCATGCGCTGGCACGATGCGGAGGTCAGGGGGTTCGTGAGCGGAAAACTCGTCACAAGCCGGCAATTCAGTTCCGAACCGGTCCCGGTGAGATTGGATCTGGTTGCCGATGAAACTTTGCTCAGTGACGAGGCTAAAGACTCAACCCGCATCGTTGCGCGCGCCCTGGACCAGGCGGGAAACATCTTGCCGTTTTTCGCTGAGAGCATTGAGATAGCGGTGACAGGCAAGGCGCGGCTGCTTGGCCCCGCCACTGTTCCGCTGCGCGGCGGTGTAGCCGGGTTCTGGGTGGAAACCATTGGCGGCAGCGGCGCAGCAGCGATCCGCGTTAAATGCCCCCGCCTGAAGGACGTACGCCTCACCTTGCACATGAATGAAAGAGGACGGTTGCCATGACCGCACTTGCGCTCAAGGATGTCAGCAAATCTTTCGGCGCCATCAATGTGGTCAAGAATGTATCGCTGGATGTGAAGCCCGGCGAGTTCATCGTCTTTGTCGGTCCTTCGGGCTGCGGCAAGTCCACGCTTCTGCGCATGATTGCGGGGCTTGAATCCATCACCTCCGGCGATCTCTTGATTGGCGATGCGCGCTCCAATGATGTCGAGCCGTCGCGCCGCGGCATCGCCATGGTCTTCCAGTCCTATGCGCTCTATCCCCACATGACGGTGGAAGAAAATATGGGCTTTGCACTGCGCTACGCCGGCGTGCCAAAGGCCGAGATCAAATCTCGCGTCGCCAAGGCTGCCGAAACACTCAATCTCACACCCCTGCTCGCCCGTCGGCCCAAGGCCCTGTCAGGCGGCCAGCGCCAGCGCGTGGCCATTGGCCGGGCCATCGTGCGCGATCCAAAAATCTTCCTCTTCGATGAACCGCTTTCAAATCTCGATGCAGAATTGCGGGTCCACATGCGCATTGAGATTGCCAAGCTGCACCGGCAATTGGGCGTCACGACAATTTATGTGACCCACGACCAGGTCGAGGCCATGACGCTGGCCGACCGCATCGTGGTGCTTAACGATGGCCGGATCGAGCAGGTCGGAAAACCGCTGGAACTCTACCAAGACCCGGCAAATCTGTTTGTAGCCGGATTTGTCGGCTCGCCTAAAATCAACATTTTGCCCGCCATCGTTACGGAGGCAAAACCTGACTCTTCAGTTCTGAACTTGCAATCCCTGGACGGCGTGAAGCTGAAAGTTCCCGTAGGTGGCCTGAAGAAAAATCAGGTCGTGAAGCTTGGCATCAGGCCGGAACACTTCACGGCCAAGTCCGCGGCCGAGCTTACCGCAACCGTCGAAATCATCGAACAGCTGGGCGCGGAAAGCCTGGTCTATGCGCGCGCCGGAAACGCAGGTACCCAGATGCTCACCATCCGCCGCACCAATGCAGCAGGCCTTGCCCAGGGCGGGCGTTTCAAGATCGGCCTCCCGGCGGAAAATCTGCTACTATTCGGTGAGAACGGCAAGCGGTTGCGCCACTAACAACCTTTCGCCAATATTCTAAAGCGTGATGTTGTGGCGAAGATCAAAAACGGTATGAAAAATCCGCCCTTCAAACATCTTCACTAGCTCCCCGGTCACTTCCCGGCTCTTGAGCCGCACATCAGACGCCATGGCTTTCTCAATGGCCGCCATATCCGGATATTGGATGGCCAGCACCATGGCATAGTGCGGGTTTTCAGTGTCCGATTCCTTCTGGCGGAGCACCCGCACTTCCGCGGCGCCTGGAAACTTCGTCCACAGTGGCACGAGATTTTCTGTCACGAAGCCATGGAAGTCTGCCTCCATGCCGGGTTTGATGAGCCCTTCAAAGAAGGCGCAGCGGATATACATGGCAATGTCCTTGGATTATCCTCAGGAAAGAGCGCGGCCGAAGCCGCGCTCCACGTTCGTCATGAAGCCCCAATCACTTGCCCCAGATTTTCGAATAGGCATCGCGATAGCCGTTCTGCGGATCGAACTGATTGCTGTCGCCAGATGCTTTCAGGCCATCCTGCGTTACCAAGGCAGGAGAGGTGATGTAGCCCGAACAAGCCTCACCCGAAACAGCACGGTTCAGTTCGTCTACAAGCTGCCAGCCCTGAAGGTTCAGCGGCTCGGCAACCGTGACTGCCTGATACTCATTTGAACGGATGCGCTGGAAGGCGGCTTCAGAACCATCACCAGCAGAGCCTGCTTTTGGATTTGCCTTGCCGTCAATGCCAGCTGCGGCCAGCGCCGGACCCATGAAATCGAAATAAAGATCATTGATCGCCAGGGAATGGGTCCACTTCTCACCATGCGTTTGCAAGAGCGTGGTGGTCAGCGGCCCCATGCGGCTTGACGTTTCCGCAATAGGCGTATCAACCCATTGCAGCACCGTGCCGCCGCCAGCTTCGATGACTTCCTTCAGCTTCGCGGCCTTCAAGATGGCGATGGTGTAGGTTGAGTCCGTGAAGATCACCACGCCGGGTTTTCCGCCGCCGTCCTGCAAGGCCCACTCCGCCGCCTTTTGGGAAACGGTCATGGCATCGGTGGAGACATTGGCAAAAATGCCGCCAGGCGCATCACAGCCGATCTTGGGACCCGAGTGCCACGACACCATCGGTATCTTGGCAGCCACCACGCCTTCGAGCGCGGCCTGTTGTTCCGCAGCGTCAAAGCCGTTGATGACAATGCCATCAGGCTTAAGGGCAAGCGCCTGTCCGACCGCGGCAGACCGGCTTTGCACAGAACCCGCCCCATCCAGAACCTTTACAGTCCAGCCGATCTTTGCGGCAGCTTCTTCAATTCCCGTTGTCACGCCAAGAATGCCGCCGTTCTTCAAATCGGCTGCAAGCACCACGATTGTCTTGCCTTCCGCTGCTTTGGGGCCCGTTGTGGGTCCGTCAAAGCTTTCAGCGGACGCGGACAAGCTGACGCCCGTCAACATGGAGCCTGCAAGCAGGCAACTCAGGAATGTACGTTTCAGCATGGTTATCCTCCCGTTTGCTGTTTGATCATTTAGTCGCGGAGCCTTTTCTTCTTTGGGCATATCCGGCGATACCAATGGCAACGATGAGCGTTACGCCATTGAACATGGGCTCAACCCAGAATGACCCGCCGAATTGTTGAATGCCTGAAATGCCGATGGCCAGAATGATGACGCCGACCATGGTGCCCCAGACATTGACGCGGCCTGGCTTGATGGTGGTTGACCCCAGGAATGCGCCCACCAGCGCCGGCAGGAGATATTCCAGTCCGACGCTGGCCTGGCCGATGCGAAGTTTTGATGCGAGCAGAACGCCTGCAAGAGCCGTCAGCAACCCTGAAGCCACAAACGAGCCCATGACATATTTGCGGACCGGAATGCCGTTCAGGGCAGCCGCCTTTGGCGAAGCGCCGATGGCGTAGAGATAGCGCCCAACGGGCAGATATTCGTAGATCACCCACATGACAAGCGCGATCGCGATGACATAGAACCCGGTAATTGGCAGGCCAAACACCATGGTTGAATTGAGCGCGTAGAAGTTGGGCGACACGGCACCGACAATCTGCCGGCCACCGGAATGCCAGAGCGCCAGTGCATAGAGAACGGTTCCGGTGCCCAAGGTGGCGATGAAACTGTCAATCTTCGCAACTTCAACAAGCAGCCCGTTCAACACTCCCATGAGCGCGCCGAGAGCCAGCACGATCACGACGGCCAAAGGCCACGGAACGCCAAACATGGTTTGCAGCGAAATGGCGAGAATGTGCCACAGCACGATGCCGTAACCGACAGTAAGGTCGATGCGGCCCGCCGACATGGGGATCATCACGCCCAGCGAAAGGATGAGGATGATGGCCTTGTCCGAGATGATAGAGCGGAGATTGAGCAGCGTCGGAAACGTCTTTGGCAACAGCACTGAAAACAGCAGAGCCAAAAATACTGCCAATATCACCAGCCCGTAGACAGGCAACAGGCGCACCAGCTTCTGGCCGGAACTCAAACCTTTCAGCTCGCTGCGCGTCGGCTCAAGGGCATTGGACTGGATGGAGTTCATCTCAGGCGGCCTCCGAAGCCGACGCAGCATGGATGAGCGACTGCGTCGTCAGTTCTTTCTGCGCGATTTCTGCAACGATTGCGCCGCGCGAAAAGACCAGCGCCCGGTGACAGATATGCGCCACCTCCTCGAAATCGGTGGAAACCACGATGACGGTGAGCCCGGATTCGAGTGCCCGAGCAATCAGCCGGTAGATCTCGGATTTTGCACCGACATCGACACCCGCTGTTGGATCTTCCGCGATCAGCACCTTGCGGCCCGTCGCCAGCCAGCGCCCTACCACTACTTTTTGTTGGTTGCCGCCCGACAATGCCTCGACCGGCAAGGTAGGGTCATTGGGCCTAAGACCCACGTCAACGCCAATGGCACGCGCCTTCTCCGCTTCCGCCTGCGGCGAGAGCACCGACATCAGATGCCGGCCGATGGCGAAAGGATTGAGAAACATGTTCTCGCGCACCGACAGGGAAAGCGCCACGCTCTCTTCCGTGCGATCACGTGCCACCAATCCTACGCCTTGCGAAAGCGCGATTTGCGGTGACGACAAATCAAGCAGCCTGCCATCGAGATGGGCCGTGCCGATGCTTTCCTGCGCACCAAAGAGGGCACGGCCAATCGCCTCCTGTCCCGCCCCGCGCAAACCCACAAGCCCAAGCACTTCGCCCTCATGGGCGGAAAAGGAAACCGGCCTTGCGCCAAATGTCGTCAAGTTGGAGACACGCAAGGTTTCCTTGCCGCTCTTCAGGACCGCACGAACATAAAGGTCCTTCACTTCGCGTCCCACGATCATGTTGACGAGTTCGGAAGGTGTTGTGTCCTTGACGGTCTTGGCCCCAACCAGCTTGCCATCACGCAACACCGCCACCCGGTCGGCGATGCGAAATATTTCGTCAAGCCGGTGCGACACATAGATCATGCCCACGCCCTTGCTGCGCAAGGAACGCAGCACCACGAACATGCGCTCCACTTCGTCCGCGGGAAGGCTCGCTGTCGGCTCATCCAGAACCAGCACATCGGCTTCAACCGCAAGTGCCCGCGCAATCGCCACCAATGATTTTTCTGTCCGGCTCAGGTCCTGAACACGCCGTGTCGGATCAAAATCGCAGCCCACCATGGCAAGCGCCCTGACCGCCCGCGCCTCGGTCTCGCGCCAGTTGATGAGGCCATGGCGCTTCGAATAGCCCTGCGCCAAGCCGACATTCTCGGCAACCGTCATCCACTCCACAAGCCCAAGGTCCTGATGGATAAAGGCAACGCGCTGCTTCTCGTTGGGCTGTGGCGCTGCGTGAAAGTAAGGCTCGCCTTTGAAAAGGATGCGCCCCTCGTCCGGCACATGAATGCCGGCCAGTGCCTTGATGAGGGTGGACTTTCCCGCGCCGTTCTCGCCGAGCAGCGCCAGCACTTCGCCCGCAAAAAGCTGCAGCGACACATCGCGCAAGGCGGTGGTCCCGCCGAAGCGTTTGGTGATGTTTTCGAAGCTGAGCAGGTGCTCGGCCAAATTTCCACTCCCATCCGCGGCCCGATTGATTCAGGCTTCTTGAATGTTATCGATAACATCGTAGGGCCTGCCCGGCCCACAAGTCAACAGCTATTTCACTTCCCGTCGAGAAGCCGCATCGCTTCCGCGTTGTCTTTGGACCCAAGACCCATGGCAACGAGCAGCCGGTGTATCTCGGTCACTGCGCTGGTGAGCGGCAGCGGCGTCCGGGTGAGTTGCGCAAAGGCCTGGATGGAGTCGAGGTCCTTCAGCATGTTGCCGAGGTTTCCTGTCGGCGTGAAATCCCGCGCCGCGAATTTCGTCATGAACTCCTGCATGATCCGGCCATCGGCCCTGCCCCCGGCAAGGGCTGCCGGAATCTTTGCCGGGTCAACGCCGCCCGCCTCCGCCAACTTCACGGCTTCGGCCACCGCCTGGAACGCAATTGAGCAGAAAAGCTGGTTGACGAGCTTTGTCGTCTGCCCCGCGCCAGATCCGCCCATCAATGTGTAATTTGCCGCGAGGTCTTTCATCACGGCGCGGGCACGTTCGAAATCTTCCTTCGCGCCCCCCGCCATGACGGTGAGTTTGCCCGCGAGTGCGCCGGGAACGCCACCGGACAAAGGGCAGTCTACCCAAGCCATGCCTGCGTATTCCTTCAATCTTGCGGCCATCTGGGCTGTTGCGGCGGGATCAATGGAAGACATGTCGATCAGCAGCTTGCCGTGACCCGCGGCATCCGCAACGCCGCCATCTCCGAAAACCGCCTTGCGCACAATATCCGCGTGGTTGAGGCTGAGGATGACAAAGCGAGACGCCTTTGTTGCTTCCGCGGGCGAAGAAGCGGCCTTCGCGCCCTTCTCCGCAAGCGCTGCCACCTTGGCCGCATCGATATCGAAGACGTGTACACTGTGACTGCAATCAAGAAGGCGCGTGGCAATGGCGCTGCCCATGATGCCTGCGCCAATGACTGCAATGTCCTGTGCCATGCTCAAACCTCCTGCGATAAAAGCCAGTCTCTTGCCTGCCCAACTAGCAGGCCCACGGGCTGGTCGATGTCCAGCCTCAAGGCACGTTCATCAGGGGCCGGCCGCTCCAGCGTGGCGAGCTGGCTGTCCAGAAGCGAAGCCGGCATGAAATGTCCCTTGCGCTCACGCATGCGCTTTTCCAGTGTCTCGCGGCTGCCATCCAAGAATATGAAAAACACAGGCCTTCCCGCCCGCGCTGCAATTCTTTCGCGATAGGAACGTTTCAACGCCGAGCACGCAGCAATGTGGCCGCTATCGACTTTCAGCGCCTCCCCGATCTTTTCCAGCCAGGGCCACCTGTCTTCATCGGTTAGCGGCATTCCGCTGGACATCTTTGCCACGTTGGCAGGAGGATGCAGTTTGTCGCCTTCTGTGAACGGCACAGCGAGAGCCACCGCCAATGCTTCCCCGACAGATGTCTTGCCGCACCCGGCAACACCCATGACCACGGCCGCTCCATTAAACATTCTAGAGCACCGAGGTGATGCCGCCATCCACATAGAGGATGTGGCCGTTGACGAAGGAAGAGGCGGGCGAAGCCAGAAATACCGCGGCTCCAATCAATTCATCCACATTGCCCCAGCGCCCCGCGGGCGTGCGCTTTTCCAGCCAGGATGAAAACTCCGGATTGTCCACCAGCGCCTGGTTGAGCGGCGTCTTGAAATAGCCAGGACCGATAGCATTGACCTGGATATTGTGCTTGGCCCAGTCGGCACACATGCCCTTGGTCAGCATCTTGATGGCACCCTTCGTAGCCGTGTATGGCGCGATGGAAGGCCGGCCCAGTTCGCTCTGCACCGAACAGATATTGATGATTTTGCCCTGCTTACGGGGAATCATGTGCCGCGCCACTGCCTTGCCGACAAGGAAAGCGCTCTCCACGTTGACACGCATCAGCTCACGCCACTTCTCCGCCGGATAGTCTTCAAGTGGCGTGCGGAACTGCATGCCGGCATTGTTGACCAGAATGCCGATGGGCCCCTGCTCATTTTCGATGCTGGCGACGGCAGTTGCAACTGCAGCTTCATCCGTCACATCAAATGCAGCCACGGCAACTTTCAGGCCATTGGCTTCCAGCGCCTGCCTGGCCGCCGCAAGCTTTTTCTCATCGCGCCCATTCAGGATGATCTCTGCGCCCGCATTTCCAAGTCCTTCGGCGATGGCGAGGCCGATGCCCTGGCTTGATCCCGTGATCAGCGCACGGCTTCCAGCGAGACTGAAGATTTCAAGTGCCATCCATTCACCCAAACGCGATCTGCACCTTCATGGCCTTGCTCCGGTCGTTCGCCAGCTCGAAACCGCGGCGCGCCTCATCGAGCCCAACGGTTTCGCTGATCAATGGCTTCACATCAATGAGGCCTTTCTGCATCAGGCCCATTGCCACTGCATATTCTCCATGGAAGCGGAATGAACCTTTCAGTGACAATTCCTTGGCGGTGATCGCCATCATGGGAAGCGACATGTCCCCACCAAGCCCAAGCTGCAAAATCGTGGCGCCCGGGCGCATGGCAGCAATTGCGGAGGAAAGCGCCACCTGCGCCCCGGAACATTCATAGAGCATATCGAAGGTCCCCTTTTCGGCCTTATAGACGTCAAGTGCTTCCGGAGTTTCTCCTGTGTTCAGCACGATATCTGCACCGGCTTTCTTCGCAATAGCCAGCGTGAAACCGTTGAGGTCGGTCGCTACGATGAAATTGGCTCCGGCGCCGCGCGCGGCAAGAATGGCAAGAACGCCGATTGGCCCGCAACCGGTCACCAGCACGGACTTGCCCAGCATTTCTCCTCCCCGCCGCGTGGCATGAAGCGCCACGGCAAGAGGCTCGGCCATCGCCGCTTCACCAGCACTCAAGCCATCGGCCGGAACGCATTGCCAGGCCTCGGCCACAAGGCTTTCGCGGAACGCTCCCTGGATGTGCGGGAAAGGCATGGCCGAGCCATAGAAACGCATATTGAGGCACTGGTTATGCATGCCCTCGCGGCAAAACTTGCACGAGAAGCAAGGCCGTGACGGCGAGACACCCACAAGCTGGCCGACGGCAAGGCTTTCAACACCAGCCCCAAGCTTGGCGATATAACCCGCCACTTCATGGCCAAGAATCATGGGCTCCTTCAACCGGATGGCGCCAAAGCCGCCATGATTGAAATAATGCAGGTCCGAACCGCAGATGCCTCCTGTCACCAGCTTGACTTCGACCTGCCCCGGCCCCGGCTCCTCTGGTGCCCGCTCTTCGATCCGCAAATCCTTGGCGGCATGAATGACAATGGCCTTCATGTCCCCCTCACAACACCGGCGTCAAAAGCGGCCGCCCGGCAAAATGCGCCACGAGATTGTCGCGCACAAGCTGGCCCATGGCTTTTCGCGTTTCAAACGTGCCGGAGGCATGATGCGGTTGCAACAGCACATTGTCGAGCGCGAGAAAGCGCGGATTGAGCTTGGGCTCGCCCTCGAAGACATCGAGCGCTGCAGACCCCAGCCTGCCGGACTCAAGCGCCGCAAGCAGCGCATCCTCATCGATGTTGGAGGCGCGCGAGATGTTGATGACCATGCCCTGCGGCCCCACCGCCTCGACGACCTCGCGGTTGACGATATGCCGCGTTTCTGCCGAAGCAGCCAATGTCACGAAGAAGAAATCCGCATGGCGCGCCAATGCCACGGGATCGGCAATGAAGCGCCAGTCTTTCGCATAGTCTTTCGGCGCCACATCCGAATAGGCAATGTCGAGTCCGAACCCTTGCAACCTTTTTGCCACCTCAAATCCGATGCGGCCGAGGCCCAAGACGCCCGCGCGCTTTCCCCACACGCGATGCTGTAAGGGGTAGAGCCCTTTTGCAGCCCAGCTTCCATTCTTGACCCAGTGTTCGGCACCAATCATGCCGCGCGACAGGCACAACATCATGGCAACGCCTAAATCGGCCACGTCATTGGTCAGCACGTCCGGCGTGTTGGTGACACGGATACCCCGCTCGCCCGCTGTCTTGAGGTCAACAGCATCGAACCCCACGCCATAGACCGAGATGATTTCGAGTTGAGGACAGGCCTCAATCATGGCGCGGCTTGCACCCAATTCGCCGCGCGTAGCGATAGCGCGGATGGAAGGCCCGACGCTTGCAAGAAATCCCGCCTTGTCCGCAGCCTCGAAATAGCGATGCATGGCGAAGGCCTGGTCCAGCGGTTCCTGATCCCAGGCCGGATAGGGGCCCACCTGCAGCACATCTGGCCTGCTCATCCATTCTCTCCGAAATGTTATCGGTAACATAGACGGGTTGAAAACCGTTTGTCGAGAGGAATTGCGATGAGGTTTCAGGTGCTTTCGCGGGAAATCACAGCGTAGTCGGTGATGATGGTCTCCGCCGCCATGGGCTGTCCCCGGCGTTCACCTTCTATGGCGCGCAGCAGAAGTTCGCCGGCCTTGCGGCCGATATCGTAGCAATGCACGCCCACCGTGGTGATCGCCGGATAGCTGCAGCGCGAAACTTCGAAGTCGCCGAAGCCGGCGATGGCAATCCTCTTTGGCACCTGAAGCTTGCGCCGGTGGCACTCCATCAAGGCACCGAAGGCCGACAGATCAGACACGCAGATCACTGCCTCCACATCCGGCCATTGTTCGATGAGCAGCGCCAGCGCCT
>JBIOWL010000461.1:0-8350 GCA_044868645.1 Aestuariivirga sp. | reverse complement strand
TTCACCCTTCCCCAGCTCTGCTGGGGAAGGTGGCCGAAGGCCGGATGGGGGCACTTCAGAGCCATATGCGATTGCCCTCCCCACAAGAGGGAGGAAAAAAGTAAGGAGATTTATTCAAATCTGACTGCGCCCTAGAGCCTCACACCTTCCTCATCAAAAATGTGGATATGCTGTGCCCGCGGCATGATCTTGACCCGGGCTCCGGGTTCTGTGCCGGGATCGCCCTTCACCTCCACGAGAATGGTCTGGCCATTTTCGGCGGTGCAATGGGCATAACCGGTTTCGCCGAGCCGTTCGATCAAGTCCACGGTGGCGGAAATTCCGGTTTTCGCCAGCGTGCAGTGTTCCGGCCGGAAGCCAAGTGAAACCCTGGAATTCGGTTTGGCGGAATGGCCCTTGGGAAGGGGCAGTTTCAGGCTGCCGCTCGCGATCTCCTTGCCGTTCTTCGCAACTGTTGCCTCAAGGATGTTCATGGCGGGCGAGCCAATGAAGCGGGCGACGAAGAGGTTCGCCGGTTTGTAGTAAAGATCGAGTGGCTTTCCTGCCTGTTCGATGCGGCCCTGGTTCATCACCACAATGGTGTCAGCCAGCGTCACGGCTTCCACCTGGTCGTGGGTCACATAGATGATCGTGGCCTTGAGCAGCTTGTGAAGCTTGGCGATTTCGACGCGGGTATTGATGCGTAAGGCGGCGTCGAGGTTGGAGAGTGGTTCATCGAAGAGGAAAACTTGCGGTTTGCGCACGATGGCCCGGCCAATGGCGACGCGCTGGCGCTGTCCACCTGAAAGCTCCCTGGGGCGGCGCTTCAACAGGGCTTCAAGCTGAAGAATGCGCGCGGCTTCTGACACACGTTTGTTGATTTCGTCCTTGGGTGTTCTGGCGAACTTCAGGCCGAAGGCCATGTTGTTCTCGACATTCATGTGCGGGTAGAGCGCGTAGGACTGGAAGACCATGGCGATTTCGCGCTGGGCTGGCGCAAGATCGCTGACATTGCGCCCACCGATGGAGATATCGCCGGAGGTGATTGGCTCCAGCCCGGCAATGGAGCGGAGCAGGGTGGATTTGCCGCAACCCGATGGCCCCACAAGGACGACGAAGGAGCCATCCGCAACCTTGAGGTTGATGTCCTTCAGGACTTCCACCCTGGCGTAGGATTTGAAGAGCTTGTCGATGGTGACTTCGGCCATGGGCGTTCTACTTCACAGCGCCGGAGGTGAGGCCCCGGATCAGTTGGCGGGAGAAAATGACATAGAGGAGGAGCACGGGCACAATTGCGGTTGAAAGCGCTGCAAGCACTGCATTCCAGTCGGTGATGTATTGGCCGAGGAACTGCTGCACGCCGAGGGTGATGGTCTGTTTGCCGCCGGTGGGCGCGAGGAGCAGTGGGAACCACAGATCGTTCCACACCGGGATCATGGTGAAGACGGCGACCGTCGCCATTGCGGGGCGAAGAAGGGGAAGGATGATGTAGAAGAAGATGTGATATTCGCTGAGGCCGTCGCAACGCCCAGCTTCGCGCAGGTCTTTCGGAATCTGCTGGATGAATTCCGAGAGAATGAAAATCGAGAGAGGCAGATTTTGCGCGGTATAGACAAGCACTAGTGCCGTCAATGTGTTGATGAGGTTCAGGTCCGACACGAGCTGGATGATGGAGACGGAACCAAGCCTGATGGGCACCATGATGCCGATGGAAAGAAAGAGGGCGAGCAATGTATTCCAGCGGAACTTGTATTCCGTCAGTGCCCAGGCGGCCATGGCGCCAAACAGCAGCGTGAAGAAGATGGTGCCGACCGTCACCGTGATCGAGTTCAAATAATAGGTGCCGACCGAACTGTCGCCAAAGACCTTGTGGTAGCCGATCAGATCCACATTCCAGGGCATGGGCGGCTGCAGCGGCGTGTTGAAGATGGCGCGCTTGGCCTTGAAGGAGTTCATGATCACAAGAATGATGGGCGCAAGCGCCAGCGCGGTGTAGAGCGCGAGGATGCCGTGAACCGCGATGGCCGAGGCAGGTTTACGCATCAGAAGGAATACCTTTGCATCTTGCGCTGGATGAGGAAGAGATAGACCATGACGCCGCAGAGAATGATGATGAACATCATGGTGGCGATGGTTGAGCCCATGGACGTATCGCCAAGCTGCAACTGATTGCCGAAGAAGACGCGATAGAAAAGCGTGCCCATGATATCGGCGGAGAAGTTGGGGCCGGCGAGCGCACCCTTCATGGCGTAGATCAGATCAAAAGCGTTGAAGTTGTTGACGAAGGTCAGGATGGAAACAAGGCCGATGGTCGGCCAGATCAGCGGGAGCTTCACGAAGAAGAAAGCCTGGAACTGGTTGAGGCCATCAACCGTCGCGGCGTCGATCAGCTCATCAGGAATGGCGAGCAATGCCGTGTAGATCAGGATCATCGGAATGCCGACGAACTGCCAGACCGAGATGAGCGAGATGGTGATGAGGGCCGTCGATTCCACGCCAAGCCAGGGGCCGAAAAGGAATCCCAGCCCGAAGAATTGCAGGAACATCTTGGCGATGCCCCAGAGCGGCGAGAGAATGAGTTGCCAAGTGAAGCCGATGATGACGACCGAGAGCATGGTCGGCATGAAAATCAAGGTGCGATAGGTGGAACGGAAGCGCAGGACAGGCAGGCTCAGCAGTGCGGCAAGTGCAAGACCAATCGGATTTTGAACCAGCATGTGGATGAAGAAGAATTTGCAGTTGTTCCAGAAGGCGTTCCAGAACGGGCCAGACCATGTGGTGTCGGTGAGTAGGGTCACAAAATTGGCGGTTCCAACATAAATATGTGAGCCGTCATTCTGCTTGTCGTAGAAAGAGTTCACGATCGTATCGAGCAGCGGATAGATGGAAAACGTCGTGTAGACGATGACGGCGGGCGCCAGGAAAAACAGCAGCACGCGATAGAAGGCTGCATCGCTCATGCCGACGAGATGGTGCTGCTGGGGTTTCGCCAAGGTGCAATTCCGTCATGTCATCCGTCATCCCGGCCTCAGCCGGGATGACGGAGTTTGCAGAGCCTCTTCTCAAATCAAAGAGGGCGTAATGCTCAATTTACTTCTGGTGTGGTGCATACCACTTCTTGAGGCCGTCCTCGAGTTGGGCGGCGCCTGCGTCCGGTGTCATGGTGCCGTTCAGCACCTGGGCCGAGACGTTCCACAGCTCGTTTTCGAGGTTGGGCGTGCCGCGCGACAGGATCTGGTAGCTGTTGCGGATGGTGCTCTTGCACTCGCCGCGCCAGTTCACGAATTCCTGCGCCACGTCGTCAGAGAGCGTCACCTTGGCATTCGACAGCGGGAAGAAGCCCGGCAGCGAGTTGGCGAAGATGTTGGCGAACTCTTCCGATCCCACCCAGTCCAGGAAAGTCTTGGCTTCTTCGGCATTGGCAGACTTGGCGTTGAGGCCGATGCCGATATCCGTGTGGTCGGAGATGTAGCAGTCAGACGCGCCGGCAGGCGGCGGCGCCTTGAAGGCGCCCATGTTCACATTCTGTGCGCGGAAAGTGGAAATGTCCCACGATCCAGCGGCATAGATCGCGCCCTTGCCGAGGCCGAAGAGGTTCTGGCTGTCGGGATAGGTCTGAGCCTTGTAGCCATCACCCATGTAAGGCGCCCATTTGGCGAGCGCGGCGAGCGTATCGACATAGGGCTTGTCCGTCAGCTTCTGCGAGCCGTCGATCAAGGCTTTGCGGCCTTCTTCGCCCTTCCAGTAGTTGGGGCCAATGTTCTGGAAGCCCATGGTGGCGGCTTCCCACTGGTCATTGGTGCCCATCACGAGAGGCGTGTAGCTGCCATTGGCCTTGATCTTTTCCAGCACGGCCAGGAATTCTTCCTCGGTCTTTGGCGGCTCGACGCCAACTTCCTTGAAAATGTCCTTGTTGTAGATGAAGCCATGGATCACCGATGCCATGGGAACACAGAAGGTGGTTTTGCCATCGTCGGTCGTCCAGGCGCTCTTGGCTACATCAGAGAAGTTGGCCATGGAGGGAAGATCGTTCAGCGGCGCGAGATGGCCCTTGTTGAAAAGCTCAAGGGAAGCATCAAAGGGGCGGCAGGTGATGATGTCGCCAGCGGTGCCGCCTTCAAGGCGGGCATTGAGCGCTGCGTTGTATTCCTTGGGCGCGGTCGGCGAAAATTCAACCTGGATGTCCGGATGTTTTGCGTTGAAGGCCGGAATGATCTTGTCCTTCCAGATGGAGGCATCGTCATTGCGCCAGCTTTCGATGGTGAGCTTGCCGGCAGATGCGGCGCCCGCCATTGCGCCAACCGCCACAGCGGCGAGCAGCATTGTCTTCAGTGTGGTTTTCAACATGGGTCTCACTCCTTTTTTCCTCCCGTTGATGGCTCGAAGGCTACTCCCTGGCTTTCAATTTTGCCAAGGCCAGCCTCAGGTTTCCGCCTGTTTCAGACAGAATCTTTTGTGCCGCAGCGAGACTTGCCGCGCCGCTGAGCATGAGCGCGGCAGGCTTCACATGCCCGCCTGCCTCGTTGAGTGCATCAGCCGATTTTTCAGGCGTCTCGCCGGTAATGGCGCTCAGGATGTTGGCGGCGCGCGCCATCAGCTTGCTGTTGCCAACCTGCAAATTGACCATGAGGCCATCATGGACGGCGCCCAGCTTTGTGTTGATGAGTGTTGACAGCATGTTGAGCGCAGCCTTCTGCGCTGTGCCGGCACCCATGCGGGTTGAACCGGAAATGACTTCCGTTCCAGACTCCAGAAGAACTTCAATGTCCGCAGCGGCGGCAAGGAGAGAGCCCGCATTGTTGACAATGGCCACGACCAGGCAACCCTTGGCCTTTGCGGCGCGTGCGGCAGCGATAGTGTAGGGCGTGCGGCCGGAAGCAGCGACAGCAATCATTGCATCCTGCGATGTGCAGATCGCGGCGTCACTCTCACCTTGCTTTGCGTCATCTTCTGCTTCTGCAAGCGTGTCAAACATGGCGGCGCGGCCACCGGCAATCAGATAGGCAAGCTGCTCTTCCTTCATGCCGAAGGTGGCGGGAAGTTCCGTGCCATCCTGTACGGCCACGCGGATCGATGTGCCGGCACCCGCATAAATCAGTTTGCCTCCGGCAGCGAGGCGCGGCGCGATGGCCGTTGCCGCCTTGGAAAGGGCGGGGATGGCGCGCCCCACGGCATCAAGTGCGCGGCGCTGACCGGCCAGCAGTGTGTTGAGAATGCGCTCATCGTCCCAGGCATCAAAACCCTCAAGGCCGGGCAGCCTCTGTTCTGTGGCGTTGAGCGGTTTGGACATGAGTGACTAATACCAAAATAAAACCACTTGTCCAGAAGATTCTTAACGGCGAATCGCAGTGCGAAATTAAACTAAATAAAAGCAGATAGTTATGATTGCTGAGAATTCGCTTTTCTTAATGGTATTCTTTTGGTATTATCATTTTGTGATGCAGACTCGAAAGTTGTTTCTAGGCATTGATGGCGGTGGTTCGAAGTGCAGGGCCCGCATCAGAGATGAGTCTGGCATCCTCATGGCTGAGGCCATTGGCGGGGCTTCAAATGTCTACCAGGATTTTGAAGGTTCGATACGCAGCATCATTGCGGCTGCCACGGATGCAAGCAAGCAGGCTGGCGTGGCAATTAGCGATCTTCACGCAGGGCTGGGCCTTGCCGGGATAGTCACCTCCATCGGCGCTGAGAAGGTAGGTCAAGCCGGCTTGCCGTTTGCGTCGGTAACACCGGACAATGATGCCTATGCTGCATGCGTGGGCGCTTTCTCCGGTGGTGACGGCGGCATCGTCATCGCAGGAACAGGTTCAATCGGCTATGCCATCGTTGGCAAGGACCGCCACATGGTGGGCGGCTGGGGATTTCAGCTGGGCGATCATGGCTCCGGCGCCTGGCTTGGCCATCATGCCGTGCGCCGCGCAGCGCTGGCGCTTGATGGGCTCTTGCAGCCCACGAGCCTTATCGAAGAAGTTCTCAAACGCACGGGCCGCACACGCAATGAATTATCGCGCTGGTCGGAACGCGCAACGCCGCGAGACTATGCGGCCTTTGCGCCCCTGGTGTTCCAGACAGCAGCAAGCGCCGATGTTCAAGGCATGACCATCGTCATTGAAGGTGCTTCTGCCATCTCCAAATTGGGCCATGCCCTGCTGGCGCGGGGCGCCAAGCGGCTTTGCCTGTTGGGCGGGCTTTCCAGTGTCTACCCACTCTATCTCGATGCCGATGTGCGTGCGGCGCTTGTGCCTGCCGAACATGATGCGGTGGATGGCGCCATCATGATGGCAAGGCGGGCACAAGGGCTTGCGGAGCGCTGGTCATGACGGATGCCTTGCGCGTTTTCACCGCCAAGCGCTTCGGCAACGAAGGCAGCGCGCCGCTCTATCTCCGTGTCAAGAAGCTGGTGCAAGATGCTGTAGAACAAGGTGAACTCAAGGCAGGCGATGCCATTCCAAGCGAACGCGATGCGGCAGACATGCTGGATGTGAGCCGTGTCACCGTGCGCAAGGCCTTTACCGAACTGGTGCGTGACGGCGTTCTCCTGCAGCGGCGTGGCTCCGGCACTTTTGTGAGGGGCACGGCCAGCCGCATCGAGCAGCCCTTGTCGCGGCTCACCAGTTTCAGCGAGGACATGAAGCTGCGCGGCTTCAAGACGGAAGCGGACTGGCTTGACCGTTCCAGCGGATTGCCGACGCCCGAGGAAGCGCTGAAACTTTCGATCTCACCAAGTGAGCTGGTTTGCCGCTTTCACCGCCTGCGCCGCGCCAATGACGCGCCATTGGCAATTGAGCTCGCCGTCATTCCCCATCGTTTTCTCGATGACCCCAGTGTTGTGGGCTCTTCGCTCTATGACACGCTGGAGCTGCGCGGTTTCAGGCCGGTGCGCGCCCTGCAGCGGCTTCACGCCACCGCATTGTCGGCAGCGGACGCAAAGCTTCTGGATGTACCGACTGGAAGTGCTGCGTTGTTCATCGAGCGTATTTCCTATCTGCCGGATGGCAGGACGGTTGAATACACGCGGTCCTTCTATCGCGGCGACACCTATGATTTCGTGGCGGAGCTTTCATTGGCGCCGGAGATGCGCCCATGACATTCATGGAGCAGGAAGCGCGAGAGTCGCCTGAGGCCGTGCAGCGTTTTCTGGAGCGCAATGGCGCCGTCCTCGCCGAGTTGGGCAGGCGGCTCCGTGCTATGGAGCCACCGCTCATCCTCACTTCGGCCCGTGGCAGCTCCGACAATGCGGCGGGCTATCTCAAATATCTGGCGGAGATTCTGTTGGGCATACCTTGCGCCTCTGTCGGTGCATCGGTGGCCTCACTTTATGGCGCGAGGCTTAAGGCACACAACGCACTTGCAGTCACCATTTCGCAATCGGGTCAGAGTCCGGACATTGTGGCCCTGCAGGATGAGGCGAAACGGGCCGGCGCATTGTCTGTTGCAATCGTGAATGTTGAAGATTCGCCCGCCGCAAGGAATGCCGATATCTGCCTTCCACTTTTTGCTGGCCCCGAAAAAAGCGTGGCCGCGACGAAGACTTTCATCGCCTCGCTGGCAGCGGCAGCGGCATTGGTGGGGCATTGGCTCGACGATCCGGTGCTGAAAAGTGCCGTCGCCGCGCTGCCAGACAATCTTGCGGATGCGTCACAAAAGAAGTGGCCCGAATTTGCCGAACGCCTCGCGGAAGTGGACTCGCTTTATGTCCTGGGCCGGGGGCCGTCGCTTCCCATCGCGGCGGAAACGGCGCTCAAACTCAAGGAGACCTGTGCCATTCACGCTGAAGCATACTCTGCTGCGGAAGTGATGCATGGGCCGTTGGAACTCGTAGGTGAGGGCTTTCCAGTTCTTGTCTATGCGCAGCATGACCAATCACTGCCATCGACACAAATGGCCATTCAGCGGCTACAGGCAACGGGAGCAAAATTGCTGGTCTGCGGAACAGGCGGGTTGCTCACAGCACGCGCTGGCCATCCATTGCTAGAACCTATTGTGATGATCCAGAGCGCCTATCTCGCTATCGAAGAGTTGGCGCGGATGCGTGGCCGCGATCCGGACGCGCCCCGCATGCTGCGCAAAGTGACGGAGACGGTGTGATGGCCTTTGCGCTCACTGGAGCCCGTGTCTTTGACGGTGAAAATTTCCAGGACGGCATGGCTGTCGTGGTGGAAGGGCCGCGCATTACCCAGTTCCTTCCACAAGCGGAGCTGGCTGCCGGGATTGAAAGGCGCGCGCTGGCGGGAGGACTGCTGGTGCCCGGTTTCATTGACGTGCAGGTCAATGGCGGCGGCGGGGCGTTGCTCAACCACAACCCGTCCTTGAGTGTTGTGAAAACGATTGCGGATTCACATCGCCGTTTCGGCACAGTAGGGCTGTTGCC
>JBIOWL010000460.1:0-2280 GCA_044868645.1 Aestuariivirga sp. | reverse complement strand
TTGGCATTCAGCGACTGCAGCTTGCCGATAGTCATAAAGAGCGGCACCTCGCCTCCTTGCGCATTGACGGCAAGCATTTCCCGCCCGTCATTGAAGACTGCCGCAAGGCCCGCGTCCTTGAGGCCCTTGAGATAGTCCTGGAAGGTACGCTTGCTTTCCGGATGAAGCATATGGGAGAGCGGCTTTCCGGCTGCTGCTGATGTCGCCAGGCCGAAGATTGCTTCGGCGGCGGCGCTGAGACTCAGGATCTCGCCGTCCTTGCCCAGAGTGATGATGCCATCGGATGCAACGTCCATAATGGCCTTGAGTTCGTCAAGGGCAATCACCTCCGCGGGGGCAGTGGCAGGCGGCGCTGTTGCGGCAGTTGTTCCGCTCTGCTGTCTTGCCGCCTTCTGGCTGCGTTTGCCCGTGGCTGGCTCAGCTATTTGTACTAGTTCCTTCTCCGCAGGTGGCGGAGCGCTATGCACTTCTGCGCTCACGTCTTTCGGAGAAGAGACAGCAAGGGCCCTCAGGGAAAACTGTTCCGCCGGGCCATTTTGCCAGGGCAGGGGATGGCGCGAGACGAGGACAGGAGAAAGGCCCGGCCTTTGCAATTCCACCAACAGGCTTGCGCCGGCGGGAACCGAATGAAGATCAGCCAACAGCTCCACATCGCCGGCAACGGCTGCCGCACCGGAAAGCCCCACGAGTTCGGCGGCGCGGGGCGTTGCAAAAAGGGCGCGGCCGCCGCGGCACACGATAATGCCGAAGGGCGATTGTTCAAGTGTGTGCTGGACAGCAAAGGGAAGTGTCGAATTGGCCTGAACTGGGGCTTGTGCTGGCGGAGTAGCGGCAGTTTTGGCGGTGGGCTCGTTGCGCAAATTGTCGGACAGAGAGCGTTTCAGTGCGGCAAAGGCATCGGCCTTTGAGGCCAACGTGGCATCGCCGGGATGCGACGGCTGAGGCGATGGCTCCTGCAATCGAGGTTCAGCCGGATTGGCGCGGGCAATGGTGAGGAGGCCCGTGCGTCCATCGGCGAGGGTGTGGACAAAGACATCGCAAGAATAGGGAGATTGCCGTCCCGTAGATGGCAGGTGCAACTGCACTTTCCTATGCTGGCCCCAGCTCAAGTCAGTGACCAGACCGGCAAGACGCTCTACACCTGGGTCGTGGTGGTCAAGCGGCCGGTCAACAATCTCGTAGAGGGACCTGCATCCGAAAGCCATGAGGCCAGGCTCGTTGGCCCAGACGATGCGGCGGCGCTCGGCGTCCCACAGCCAGACAGGCTCCGGGACATGGCGCAGGTCATCGAGAGTGGGCTTTGTAGCTGAAGGCATTTTCTCTTGGGCACTCAAGGCGAGAGGACCCACTTCCGCTGCCGGCCCCCTCTCCCAAGGACAAGCTAGTCGACATGATGTGCCCAGTCCACCTTTCGTTAACCGGACAATGTTGGAGAAAAATGGCTTTCACATGCAATATCTTGGAATTCAGCGAGGGCATTTGGCAGCGTTCGCCATTATTGCACTCGTCAGCGCAATGGATTAGGGAGAGGCCGCGAGCGTTGCAAACGCCACCCAAGATGTGCCGCCTTAGCTCAGTTGGTTAGAGCACCAGATTGTGGATCTGGGGGTCCCCCGTTCGAGCCGGGGAGGCGGTACCATTTCTTTCACTGCTGCATCATCCGCAAAATGCAGGGCTATCATCGCATATGGCCAGAGTGTCCTCTCCCGCCCTCTCGCCTTGGCGAAGCTGAAGCTTCGCTTCGGCGTAGCCAGGTCGGGCACCCTCCCCCCATCGCTTCGCGACAGGAGAGGGCATTTCATATGGATAGCCCCGTCATCATGGGGAGAGCAAAGTGAAGAGATTCCAGCAAACTTCAATACGCTCTGCACCAATGTCCGGTGGGCCTTCGCCGCCGGCCGGGCGCACCCCTCCCTGGGTTTCCGGATGACCCCGGAGGGGTGGGACGCGATTTCAGCTCCGCGTCCTGAGCATCGATTCACGATGTCAAACAGCTAAGCGGGATATAGGTTATCCCCATTCCCATGTCAAGTCTATAATCCTACTATTTGGATAAAATTCCGAAAGTTGGTGTTTTCAGGAACTTGCTCCTGACGGGAAGGCGGCGGTGTTTTTTCCAATTCATGCCCTGCGCGTAAAAAAGTGAATCTGGTTGTATTCGCCTCGCCATTACAACCATTTTCTCATTTTCTCTATCTAAATCAGTCTGTTAACGCGCCATTAACACCGGCCACCTAACAGTTGACCATCGTCTTGTCGGTTTACGCGACTGCGGTTGCG
>JBIOWL010000459.1:0-6924 GCA_044868645.1 Aestuariivirga sp. | reverse complement strand
TGGCAGCGGAAGTAACACTGCAGCCGCTGCGGCGTTTTGATCTTGATGCGGCAATTTTGTTTTCGGACATTCTGGTGGTGCCCCAGGCTATGGGACTTGCGCTCGATTTTGTCGAGAACGAAGGACCGCGTTTGGAGACTATCAGTGATAGCAATAGTGTGAAGAGACTTGATGTAAGGAATGCAGCGGGAAATCTCGGCAAAGTTTATGAGACTGTGTCGTTTGTGCGGAGAGAGTTGAGCGAGAGAGTCGGTTTGATCGGATTTTGTGGCGGCACCTGGACTGTTGCGAGCTACATGATTGAAGGTGGCAGCTCGGACCGAAAGCGGGCTTTGGCCGTAGCAGCGCGTGGTGAAGCTTGGTTTGGCGATCTCATGGAGAAGGTTATCGAGGTCTCGGTAGACTATCTTTGCCGGCAGGTGCAGGCGGGCGCTGAGGTCTTGCAGATCTTTGATAGTTGGGCAGGCGATGTCCCGGCAGAGTTGCGGGAGACTGTTGTTTTTGCGCCGTCTCGAAAGATCATCGAAGGGGTGCAGGCTCGGCACCGTGATGTGCCAATGATCCTCTTTGCCAGGGGCCTTGGCGAAGGCCATGTTGATGCGGCTCGTTACTGTGCACCAAATGCGATGGGCGTGGAGCAGGGTGTGAGCCTCAGCGAATTGGCAGCGCTACTTGGTGGACGGATTGCTGTGCAAGGCAATCTGGAGCCGGAGAAGTTACTAACGGGGGAGAAGGAATTCCGCGCGGCGGTCCAAGCCGTGCTGGAAGATGCGCCTAAGAACCGGCATATTTTTAATCTGGGTCACGGCATCCTTCCGAACGTTGCGCCAGAGCGCGTGACCGAGCTCGTCAGGTTGATCAGGGAACACGATGGTGTTTGAGTGGATCAAGGCCCTGCATGTCATTGCCATTATCTCCTGGATGGCTGGGCTTCTCTATCTGCCGCGGCTTATGGTCTATCATTGTGAAACAGCCATCGACAGCATGGAAGATGAGCGTTTCAAGGTGATGGAGCGCCGGCTTATGCGGGCGATCATGGACCCCGCCAGCCTTGTGTCGCTGGTGAGCGGCGTATGGTTGACCTGGCAGGCGGGGTATGGCTGGAATGACGGATGGTTTCTCGCCAAAATTGCCGCTGTTCTTGGCCTTATTGCTATTCATGGCTTGCTGGGCTGGCACCGCAGGCAGTTTGCCGAGGGGCGGCGGCACCATCCGGCGCGGTATTTCAGGTTGCTGAATGAGGTGCCGACAGCGCTGATGATCGTGATTGTGGTGATGGTGGTCGTGAAGCCATTTTAACGATAGGCAGCATGCGCTTCACTTTCGGCTTTGCAAATCTGCTGATCTCTGTTAGGGAATTCAGGTCCCATTCGAGGACGGCCCCTCCCCTTATTCCGGAACATCGCAGCATTCGTGCCTGGCACCGGACCATCATAAAAGAATTCACATGACCGAAACATCCGAGATCAAGGAGATCAAACTCTCCGAGCTTAAGCGCAAAACCCCGGCAGAGCTTGTTGTGCAAGCCGAAGAGCTGCAGGTTGAAAATGCGAGCGCGCTACGCAAACAGGAACTACTTTTCGCCATCCTCAAGAACCTCGCTGCCCGCGGCACCGAGATCATGGGCGAAGGCGTGATTGAGGTCCTGCAGGATGGCTTTGGCTTCATCCGCTCGGCGGAGGCCAACTACCTCGCCGGCCCGGACGACATCTATGTGAGCCCCAGCCAGATCCGCAAATTTGCCCTGCGCACCGGCGATACCATCGAAGGCCAGATTAGGAGCCCGAAGGATGGCGAGCGCTATTTCGCCCTCGTCAAGGTCAACACCATCAATTTCGAGAACCCGGAAAAGGTCAAGCACAAGGTTCATTTCGACAACCTGACGCCGCTCTATCCCGATGAGCGGCTGGAGATGGAGACTAATGATCCGACGCGAAAGGACCTGTCGGCCCGCGTCATTGACATCGTGGCGCCGCTCGGCAAGGGCCAGCGTGGCCTCATCGTGGCGCCGCCGCGTACCGGCAAAACAGTCATTTTGCAGAACATTGCCCATTCGATAACCAGCAATCATCCGGAGTGCTATCTCATCGTTCTCCTGATCGACGAACGCCCGGAAGAAGTCACCGACATGCAGCGGTCGGTGAAGGGCGAGGTTGTGAGCTCAACCTTTGACGAACCAGCCTCGCGCCATGTGCAGGTTGCTGAAATGGTGATCGAGAAGGCCAAGCGCCTTGTTGAACATGGCCGCGATGTGGTGATCCTGCTCGATTCGATCACGAGCTTGGGCCGCGCCTACAACACGGTGGTGCCATCCTCTGGCAAAGTGTTGACGGGCGGTGTTGACGCCAACGCCCTGCAACGGCCGAAGCGTTTCTTCGGTGCGGCGCGTAACATAGAACAGGGTGGTTCTCTCACCATCATCGCCACGGCGCTCATCGACACGGGAAGCCGCATGGACGAAGTGATCTTCGAAGAGTTCAAGGGCACCGGCAACTCGGAAATCATCCTGGACCGCAAGGTGGCCGACAAGCGCGTCTTCCCGGCCATTGACATTCTGCGTTCGGGCACGCGCAAGGAAGAGCTTCTTGTCAAGGCGGACACCCTCAAAAAGACCTATGTGCTGCGCCGCATCCTCAATCCCATGGGAACGGTTGATGCCATCGAGTTCCTGCTCGACAAGCTACGCCAGACCAAGACCAATGGCGACTTTTACGATTCCATGAATGCCTAAATTGGGCTGGGCACGGGGCTTGCGCCCCGGCCCATAATGGTATCGATTCGAATCCGAAATGATACCTTCTGACACCATTTTTGCTTTGTCGTCCGGCTGGGGCCGGAGCGGCGTTGCCGTGATCCGCATGTCCGGCCCGCAATCCAGGATAGCGCTTTTCAAACTGTCGGGCCTACAGCCACTGCCGCGCAAGGCAACCTTGGTACGGCTCAAGGGCGCTACTGGGGAGGTCATCGATCAGGCCCTGGCTCTACTCTTTGAAGGGCCAGCTAGTGCGACGGGTGAGGACATGGCGGAGTTCCACACTCACGGGAGTGCCGCGGTGATCGAGCGTGTCTTGCTGGAGCTCGCGCAGATTGGTGGGTGCCGCATGGCGGAGCCTGGCGAGTTCACGCGGCGGGCTTTCGAGAAGGGCAAGTTCGATCTCGTCGAGATTGAAGGACTTGCCGATTTGATTTCCTCCGAGACTGAGGCGCAGCGCAAGCTCGCCATCAAGCAGTTCATGGGCGAGGCGAGCGCCGTCTACGAAAGCTGGCGTGCGCGGCTTCTCGATGCCCAGGCCACAGTCGAAGCGGCTATAGATTTTCCTGATGAACACGGTGTTTCGGAGCAAGCGGAGAAAGCACTGCGCGCGCGCATCGGGGCTTTGCGCTCCGAACTTGTGGAGGCTGCAAAGAAAGCCGAGATGGCAAGCGCCGTGCGGCGTGGGCTTTCGGTGGTGATTGCGGGAGCCCCCAACAGCGGCAAGTCATCGCTGGTCAATGCGCTGGTGGGGCGCGAGATGTCGATCGTCTCACCGGTGGCTGGTACTACGCGGGATGTGGTTTCAGAGGCACTCGTCATCGAAGGCGTGCCGGTGCGCATCGCCGATACGGCAGGGCTTCGCGAAAGCACGAGCGATGAAATCGAACGCATGGGTATGGCGCGGACGACATCGGAGATATCAGGGGCGGATATTCTGGTATGGCTCAGGAGTGTCGATGGTGATGAAGATGTAGAACCGCCACGCAAGCCGGATATAGACGTCCGGAGCAAGTGCGATCTCGCTGCAAATCATCCGAGTCGGAGGCGAAACGATTCACTCGATGTTTCCGCCAGAACTGGAGAGGGGCTTGGCGCATTCCGTGACGCGCTGGGAAAGCTTGTTGAAGAACGGCTGTCACAGGTCCAGGACGGAACCATGGTGCGGGCGCGCCATGCAGATGCAGTGCGGAAAGCCATCGGCCATCTGGATGCCGCTCTCGCCGAGCCCATGGCTAATCTTGAAATCGTCGCTGAAAACATGCGAAAGGCGGGCCTCACACTTGCCGGCATTACTGGAGCTGTCGGCGCCGAAGATTGGCTGGGCCGCATCTATGCCGAGTTCTGCATCGGCAAATAGTGTTTCACGTGAAACGGCATTGTCCGTGGTCGGAAAAGAACTGAAGAAAACCCATGCCTGAGTCATCGGCACGATATGATGTAATTGTGGTGGGCGGCGGCCATGCCGGCACCGAAGCGGCGGCGGCTGCGGCGCGCGCCGGGGCCTGCGTGGCACTCGTCACGCACCGTGCCGACACCATCGGTGAGATGTCGTGCAATCCCGCGATCGGCGGATTGGGCAAGGGACATCTGGTGCGCGAGATCGATGCGCTCGATGGTGTGATGGGCCGCGCCGCTGATGCGGCGGGAATTCAGTTTCGTATGCTCAACCGCTCGAAGGGTCCTGCGGTGCGAGGTCCGCGTGCGCAGAGTGATCGCAAGCTCTACAGACAAGCCATTCACGCGCTGCTCTCAGAGCAACCGGGCCTGACGATTATTGAAGGCGGGGTGAGCCGTCTTGCCATGAACGGCACGGCCGTCTCCGGTGTCGAACTTCTGAATGGAGAGAAGATTGCTGCTGCTGCAGTGGTACTGACGACAGGAACTTTTCTCAATGGCCTTATCCACATTGGTGAGAGGAAGATTCCGGCGGGACGAGTCAATGAAGCTCCCGCACTTGGTCTCTCCGATCAGATGCGTTCTCTCGGCCTGGCACTAGGCCGTCTCAAGACCGGAACACCGTCGCGCCTCGATGGTCGGACCATTCATTGGGACCGCCTTGAGGAGCAAAAGGGTGATGAACCCCCGACGCCATTCTCGTTCCTCACTGATCGGATCACGACGCCTCAGATTTCCTGTTTCATCACGCACACGACTGCTGCGACCCACAGCATCATCGAGAAGAACCTCGCGCGCTCGCCCATGTATTCAGGCCAGATCGAAAGCGTGGGGCCGCGCTACTGTCCATCCATTGAAGACAAGATCAATCGCTTCCGGGACAAGAGCTCGCACCAGATCTTCTTGGAGCCGGAAGGGCTCGATGATCCGACGGTTTACCCCAATGGCATTTCCACCTCGCTGCCCGAGGATGTCCAAGAAGCTTTCATCAAGACCATCCCCGGTCTTGAGGATGTCTCGATCCTGCGTCCCGGCTATGCCATCGAGTATGACCATGTGGATCCGCGCGAGCTTACGCACGGGCTGGAAGTGAAGGCGCTGAAGGGCTTGTTTCTAGCGGGTCAGATCAACGGTACGACCGGCTATGAAGAGGCCGCGGCGCAGGGATTGGTAGCGGGTCTCAATGCGGCGCGTTTTGCTACGGGCATGCCCTCATATGTTTTCGAGCGCACCGGGAGCTATATCGGTGTGATGGTTGATGACCTGGTGCTGCGTGGTGTCTCCGAGCCTTACCGCATGTTCACCTCAAGGGCGGAGTACCGTCTGCTGCTTCGCGCCGACAACGCAGATGAGCGCTTGACCCCGGCCGGCGTTGAGCTTGGCATTGTGAGCGGCAAGCGAGAGGCTGTGTTCAAGATGCGGATGGCTGAGATCGGAAGGGCACGCAGCCTTGCGCAATCCCTGTCGCTGACATCGGCTGCCGCCGCCAAGGCGGGCCTCAAGGTCAATCAGGATGGGGCACGGCGCACGGCTTTGCAGCTTCTGGCGCAGCCAGAGATCACGTTTGAGCGGCTGGCTGTGCTGTGGCCCGAACTCTCATCTGTCTCCTTTGATGCCAGAGAGGCCCTCTATGCGGATGCTCTTTATGCCGGTTATGCCGACCGGCAGCGGCGCGAGATCGCGGACATTGAGAAAGAGCAGGGGCGGCCTCTGCCGGAAGCGCTCAACTACTCCGCCATACCGGGGCTTTCCATGGAGCTTCGCCAGAAGCTTTCCAAAGTCAGGCCGGCAAATCTTGCGGTGGCGAGCCGCATCGACGGCATGACGCCGGCGGCCCTTGCCTCGATCATTGCGGCCATTCGCAGTGGTCAGGCGGTTGATGCTGCGTGATGGCACTCAGAGTTCCACGGCCTACCGCAAAGGAATTGCAGACGATCTCCAAGCTCGGTGTTTCACGTGAATCACTGGAGCGGATCGAAGCCTTTCTCAGCCTGTTGTTCGACTGGCAGCGGAAAACCAATTTGGTTTCCCCAGCAAGCTTGCCAGCGGTGTGGACCCGTCATGTGATCGACAGCTTGCAGCTTCTGCCCCACCTTAATGGGCCGCCCGGAGCCATTGCCGATCTCGGATCGGGCGGGGGTTTTCCGGGTGTGATCTTGGCGATTGCATCCGGGCGCCCGGTCGACCTTTATGAGTCCAACCAGAAGAAGGCGGCCTTCCTCTCCGAAGCCTTGCGTGTTTCACGTGCAACAGGCAGCGTCAGGCTAGGCCGGCTGGAGGATGTGGTCGCGCCGGCAAGAGGCCAGTATGCCTATGTGACGGCGCGGGCGCTGGCGCCGCTACCGGAACTCCTCAATTATGCGGCACCGTTTATCGCATCTGGCGCCATTGGACTCTTTCTCAAGGGGAAAGATGCTGATCTCGAATTGACCGAATCCGCGAAATCCTGGAGAATCAAAATGGATAAGCACAAAAGCTTGACTGATTCGGAAGCGGTACTATTGGCGGTAAAGGAGGTCTCCCGTGTCTAAACAGGCAACACAGCGTATTTTAGCCATTGCAAACCAGAAGGGTGGCGTCGGCAAAACCACTACCGCAATCAATCTGGGTACGGCCCTGGCGGCCGTCGGCGAGAAGGTGTTGGTCATCGATCTTGACCCGCAGGGTAATGCCAGCACAGGGCTTGGTATTGCCCGCCAATCCGGCCAGGATTCCACTTATCATGTGCTGGTTGGCGAGGCGGAGCTTGCCAGCATCATCAAGGACAGCGGCAT
>JBIOWL010000458.1:0-6453 GCA_044868645.1 Aestuariivirga sp. | reverse complement strand
ATACTGTTCCTTGACGCGGTGGCAGGTGATGCAGGAAATGCCTTCGCGCGAGATCTGTGCGCGTTGCCAGAGCGGTGTCTCGCGATTCTCGCCAAGCTGCGTGCCTACCTGCTGATGGCAACGCACGCAGAAGGTGCCGACGGTGCCTTGCGTCAGTTCCTGGAACCTCTGTTCGAATTTGTGGAACATAGGCGAGATCGAAGCATAGGCATGCTGCGAGGTAGCCCACTCCTCATAGATTTGCTGATGACACTCGCCGCACTGCGCTGCGGTGGGATAAAGCGAAAGGGTTTTCTCGCTGATTTTAGCAGGAGTACCTTTCGTCTTCTTCTGAAAAACCTGTACGATCCCGCCGCCGATAATGGGCTTCTTATTCTCGGCCGCTTGTGTCTGCGAGATCAGAACCGGATCAAGCGCAGCGCACACCAGCATAGCGCCGGTGAGCGCGCAGGAAAGCAATACAATGCTAGACAATTTCTTCATTGGCCCCACATAGTGTCTAAATAGAGTGGGCCGCCCCGACTTCTATCGCTCAAACCTCTAATGTGTTCGAGCGCCTTCAGGATTCGGAGTATCGGGGGAGAATTGGGCCATCATATGTCCGGGTCCTAGCGAAACCGTGACGGGCGATTTTTCACCGGAGTCCGTTCAATCGCATTGTCAAAGAGATGAGAATCTTTTGAACCTCTGGTCAGATTGTTGACGGATAGGATTCCCGAATTCCATGGATACCAAAGCATTTTCCCCGGCACTCAGGGCGCCTTACAAGTCACAAGCGGCTTGAACATTCTCCTGCCAGATTCTCTCTCTCATTTCGCCTGAATGTCGCCGTAAAAGAAACCACATTTAGTACCGATACTTAGGGGAATAGCCATACAGGAGCGGGCAGTGGCAAAGCATCACACGATTACATTTGGAGGACATCAATTTCTGGCAATGCATGGCCAGGTACTCCTGGAAGCGGCGCTGAGCAACGGCATCGACCTGCCGTATGACTGCCGCGCCGGCCATTGCGGGACGTGCTGCGTGCGGCTTCTGTCTGGCGAGGTGCAAGGTGGCGAAGGCGCCGAACCCGGTGTCATCCATGCCTGTCAATGCCGGGTCATGGGCGATGTTGACATCGAGAAGGATGAACGCTCGGGAGTTCATGGTGTCGAAGGCGTATTGAGTTCGCTGCGCCAGGTTTCGCACGAGGTGATTGAGGTCGGAATCAGAACGGACCGCGCCCTGCCTTATCTTCCCGGACAGTATGCCCAGGTGCGATTCGACGGTTATCCGAGCCGTCCCTTCAGCATCACTCAGCCCTTGCAGCCCTTGCGTGGCATTCCAGTCGGACGGTCAGTGTGGTTCCACGTCCGGCAAATGAGGGGTGGACACGTGACAAATTCGCTCGGCAAGCACATCAAGCCGGGCCACCGCGTGAAGCTGACCGGGCCCTATGGTTCGGCCCATTTCCGCACAAACCAGCGTGGCCCGCTGATTCTCGTCGCAAGCAACACCGGCTTTGCGCCTATCTGGTCGATCGCCATCGCGGCGCTTCGCGAAAACCCTAAGCGCGTGATGATGATCATCGCCGGAGGGCGCGCAATCGATTCGCTCTACATGTGGCCGGCTCTGGTGCGCCTGGCCAACTTTCCCAATGTCCAGGTCGTACCCTATTGCAGCGCGCGCCAGACTTTGACCGACGCGATAAGGTTCGGCCGCCCGACGGATTTCTTGCCGACATTGCAGGAAACCGATGTGATCTACGCCTGCGGCGCTCCGGAGATGGTGGACTCAGTCAAGAAAGTCGCCGCGAGGAGTGGTGCGCTTTGCTATGCGGATCCATTTCAGCCTACCAAACAGATCAGGGCGGCAGAGCCCAAAGTAGTGGAATCAGTAGTCGCCCGTACATTGGAGCGGCTGTCCTCACTCGGAGGGCGCTCCACGGAGCGGGAGGAAATTGACCGTCCACCTGCCCGGCCGCAGCAAATGATGGATGAGCGGGAGGAGATCGATCGTCCGCCCGCCCGCCCGCAGCAATTGATGGACGAAACTGATCGCCGCCGCTTGCGTCTGCGGCAATCGAATCAATCATATGGGATGGCTGAAGCAAGAATAGGAAGCCAATATCGTTCTCAAGGCGCATAACCTACGGCTGGCCAGGTTCGTGTTCAGTTCCTTTGTTCGTATTTTCGCAATGTGTCTTTGCGGATGGGTGTTGATTCTCGGCCTGTCCACGGATCTTCTGGCTGTCTCAGAACCGGCGAAGACCATGGGCCCCAATGCTTGTGCCGAGTGCCATAAGCAGGAAGCTGAGGCTTGGAAGGGTACCAATCATTTCTCGACATTCCGGGATATGCCGCGCAACGCCGAAGGAAAGAAGATTGCGGCAAAAATGGGCGTAAAGCGTGTCAAGACCGAGAGCTTGTGCCTGAACTGCCATTTTACCGTGCAGCAGAAGGGCAGCAAGGAAGAGCCGGTTGCGGGTATCTCCTGCGAATCATGCCACAGCGGCGGCAAAGACTGGATCAAGCTTCACAGCAGCTACAGCGGCAAGACGGCGACGACCGAGACCAAGGGCGAAGAAGCGGAGCGCTGGAAGCAAGCCGTCTCAAAGGGAATGATCAGGCCAAGCTCGATCTATCTCCTGGCGCGGAATTGCTACGGCTGTCACGTCGTGCCGCAAGAGGACCTTGTAAACAAGGGAGGTCACAAGGCAGGCAGCACCTTCGAGCTTGTGTCCTGGTCGCAAGGGGAAGTGCGGCACAACACCTGGTACAACAAGGGCAAGGAGAACACCGCCGCGAACGCGGCGCGCAAGCGTATGCTCTACCTTGTGGGACTTGGCGTAGAGCTTGAAACTGGATTGCGCGCCGTCGGAAACTCCACAGCAAGACGGCGCTACGCTTTCGAAATGGCTAGGCGCGTCGATACCGCGCGCAAAAAACTTTCCGCCGCGGCGAAAGCAGCGCCGGAGGTACCCGAAATCGCACAACTCGTGGAGTTTGCCTATTCCGCCAGCCTCAGTTTGAACAATGCCGGCGCCCTTAAAGGTGCTGCCGACGGCGTCTCCAAGCTGCTGGTGAGCATCTCCCAAAAATATGACGGCAGCACAATGGCGGGCCTCGACGGCCTGATGCCCGGACCGGACAAATTCAAAGGAAAGGCGAGGACACCCGTGGCCCAGTGAGGCAAGGCGTTCACCGCGAAAAGACTGGATAATGGATTATGGGACAACGACAACAATGGACGGCCTTGGGGGAACACAGTGTCATCCCAGGAAATTGATGTCGCAACTGGCAGATTGGCTCCGAAGGCTGCGCAGTATCTCACCGGCCGGGTTTTTCACGTCATCCTGATCGCCGCCATTTCAGGCGCGTTCTTCTGGCTCGTCTGGATCTATGGCAGTGCGCTCCGCGACCCGAATTATTTCGACGGCTGGGTGCTGGCGTCCGTCATCGCATTTCAGGTTGCTTTCCGCATCGCCAAGAAGCTGGGCGTTTCACCAAAATCGGCCACACGCTGGAAGCAGTTTCATGTCTTTACCGGCTATTTAGTGATCGCCGCATTCATCGTACACACCGACTATTCGCTGCCAGATACAAGCTTCGAATGGGCCTTGTGGTTAAGCTTCTTGCTGGTGACAGCAAGCGGCATTTTCGGCACCTATCTCGTTTGGTCGCTGCAAGCCAAGCGCCCAGCGGCCGAGCCTGTCAATTATGAACGTATCCCGGCCTTGCGCGCCGAGCTGGAACTTGCCTTCCGCGCCGAAGCCACCGAGACCAATAAATCCGCCGCTTCCCTCGATCTGCCGACCCTGCCCCACGATGCCTGGATCGAAGATCTCTGCGCCACGCAGTTGAAGGACTTCTTCAGCGGGCATCGCAACTTTGCCGCTCATCTTGCAGGTTCACAGCGCCCGCTCAAACAACTGACAGATGCTATCGACACCTTGGCGCGTTATGTGGACCAGCGGGGCAAGGAGAAGCTTGCTGCCATAAAGGACCTGGTCATCGAGAAGGACCGCCTTGACTTCGCGCAAGTCTCTCTCGGACTGACCCGGGGCTGGCTCCTCGTGCATGTGCCCGTGACCTACACACTGGTCGTCATGGTAGTGGCGCATGTCCTCATCCACTATTCCTTCACTTCAGGGGTTTGGTGATGGGACGGCTCTTCAGTTTGTTCCGGCCGCGGCAAGCCAATCCCCAGGCATTTTCTGGCTTGAACCGGGACAGGGTCGCCAACTTCATGGGTCTGCTGGCCATCCTCAGCCTGGCAGCGGCCCTGTACTTCTCCGAAGATACGAAGTTGCTGATGCCGGGCTCGCTATCCAGCGGTCACAGTGCCATCAAGGAATGCAGCGCCTGCCACACCAAGAACGGAACCACCAAGACAAGCTGGATTCACGGGCTTGTCGCCGGCAACCCTCTCGCCGACAGCAACGCCTGCCTTTCCTGCCATAGGATGCCGAACACGGCCTTCAACCCGCACAGCGCTTCCAACGCGGTTCTGGCGCGGAGCACAGAACGGTTGACCAAGGTCGCCGCGCAGTCCACTGCGCCCACTTCAGCGGTCGCATTGAACATCGCATTTCCAATGAAGGATGTCATGGCGGAAAAGCTCGTTTGCGCAACCTGCCATCAGGAACACAAGGGCAGGAACTTCGATCTGGCCCGGATTTCCAACGAACAGTGCCGCTCATGTCATGTGGTGCAGTTCGACAAATTCGAAGGCAATCATCCGAAGTTTCAGAACTATCCTTTCAGGCGCCGCACCCGCATCATCTACGATCACGCCTCGCATTTCGGCAAACACTACCCTGAAGTGGCAAAGAAGGATCCTGGAAAACGCGTTCCCGAAAATTGCGCGAGTTGCCACAACAGCAATGCCGACAGGCGCGTGATGGATGTGGCGCCGTTTGATCGCACTTGCTCTGCCTGTCACCTTGATCAGATCGCCGGAAAAGAGCGGGTCAGCGGCCCGAAAGGTGTTGCATTCCTGGCCCTGCCCGGCCTTGACCTGGATACGCTCAGACAGAAGAACGCCCCTATCGGCGAATGGCCGGAAGATTCGGAAGCTGCCCTTACGCCTTTCATGAAACTGATGATCGGCCGGAGCGAAGAAGGACGCACTCTGCTCGAATCCGTAAGCAAGCTGAACCTGCAGGATCTGGCCAGCGCCAGCGACAGTGAGATTCAGGCGGTGACGAAACTGGCCTGGGAAGTAAAGGGACTCTACTATGCCCTTATCAAGAGCAAGGCATCAGACGTTCTTGCCGGTCTCAATATCGGCAGCAAGTCGAAACAGAGTGCAACTCTCGTCGCCGATCTGACCGCCAGTCTGCCGCGCGACGTGATCGCCAGCGCACAGCAGGAATGGCTGCCCCGCCTCGCCGCAGAAACAGCCCTTGGCCCTGGCGCCAGCGCAGAACAATTAAGCAGCGTGAGCGCTTCGGCGGTTGCGGCAGCAGCCCCATCTGAAAGCGAGGCCGCTCCAGAAGCCGAAGTGGCGGCAGCAGACACCGCCAGTGCCGGCGAAGCAGCCACGGCTGGCAACAAAGAGGTTTGCAAGGACGAAGAGCCGGGCGCCAGCGAAGCCAAAGTCGAGGAAAAGGAGGAGCCCGAAGAAGTTGCCGGCGAAGGGGAAACACTTTCCTTGTACGATGACGTGGTTGCGTCAGCAGATGGGCGCATCGCCCTCGAGAGTGGCACGCCCCGCTTGATCAACAAGAAGACCAAGAAGGCTGATAAGAAAGCAGCGCCGGAGGAAGAGTCGGAAGGCGAAGCTGCCAGCGAAGGAGCCAATGCAGAACCTTGCGTTGAGGGCGAGCCGGCCGGTGAGCAAGTGGCCAGTGCAGAACCGGCCGCCGAAGCCAGTTCCGCGAACGCTGAGCCTGCCACCGATGCTCCCGCGGCCAGTGCGGAAGCTCCGGAGACCAATGCAGAGACTTCGCAGGCCGCTGCCGCAGAAACTCCCGCGGCCGCAGCAGAACCTGCCGCTCCGCCGAGCGGCCAGAAGGATGACTTGCTCTTCCCGACTGAGGAAGAGCTTCGCGCCAATAATCTGGATGGTGACGCCTTCAAGAAGGCAGGTGAGGCAGGTGAACCCGCTTCAGTCGCGAAAGTGCCGGAGGCCGCGCCTGAAGAGTCTGCATCCGCGGACGCCGCTGCCACTGAAAAGCAGGATGCTCCCGGCGCCGAAGCGGAAGCAAGTACCGCAGCGGCTGAATCCGCCCCAGCTGAATCTCCGGCACCTGTGCCAATCCCAAATGAATCTCAAAGTGCCGCAGCGCCGGCACCAGTACCGGGCATCGAAAGCGATGTGGACCCCGAGACCTGGGCTGAGTATGGCGGCTGGTACCGGCAGGATTTCGCAGTTTACTACCGTCCCGCCGGTCACAAGGACAAGTTCATCTACTCATGGCTTGTGCTGACGGGCCGCCTCGCCCCGGAAGGGAGCACAAGTCCGGCG
>JBIOWL010000457.1:0-13908 GCA_044868645.1 Aestuariivirga sp. | reverse complement strand
AAAAAACATACGCATTTCTCCGTTAACGATGCCGGGTGCCGCACCCTCCGGCAAAGATACCTAGACGTTTTAAAGAATACTGGCGAGGTTCCCGGTTGTCACTGCCAAACTTTTGCCTGGGGGCATTAAGGTTGCCATTTTTTCGACATGCTTAAGAGGCTTTAAGGGTTTGTCATGGAACCGAAAAGATGGCACCTAGGGCATTCCGGCGCCAAATGATTCCGTGCGCCATGGGGCGTTTTCACTGGTGAAGACGAAAGCAGCTAAGATTGCAGTGTTTGTCGCCATATCGGTGGTGGGCATTGCCGTCATTGCCGTTGCCGGGCTTTACTGGCGCCTGTCGCAGGGGCCGATATCGCTCGCCTTTCTCGGCGACTCCATCGAAAGGGCCGTCAACGCCCAGTTGCCTGACCTCAAGATTTCGCTCGGCGAAACCGAAGTGGAGCTGGATGCCGCCACATTAACGCCACATGTCCGTACCCGGAATATCGTTCTCCGCGACGCCAACGGGCAAGTTCTGGCGAGCGCGCCTCGGGCGGGCGTTGCCTTGAGCGCGGGACGGCTGTTCCGAGGCGTGGTTTCGGTCACGGAACTGGAACTCATCAGCCCGCGGGTCAGCGCCAGGCGCAGTCTCGACGGGTCAGTGGCGCTGGGCATTCAAGCGGAAGCTGCAAGCCCCGATCAGGAAATTGTCCTGGATATCGGCGAAGGGGAAGCATTTGAGGACGAGGCGCAGCCAACGCCCAGCGCTGAAGAGCAGTCACAGGTGCAGCAGCTGGCGCTTTCAGGCCGCCGCCTGTTGACCATCCTGGACTCAGGCGGGCAAAGCGGCGCGCTGTCGCTGCTCGAGGAAGTCAGGATCACCAAGGGCTCCTTAAGTTTCTATGACGAAGCCAATGACGCCACATGGTTTGCTCCTCAGGCTGATCTTGCCTTCCGCAGAACGGAGGGCGGTTTTGTGGTGGCTGCCAAGGCAAGTGTTGCCAGCGGCGGCGAGCCATGGACGGTCGAGACCTCCGCTACCTATCGCAGGAATGCTAACGACTACACGGCGAACATCGCTATCGCCAATCTGGTACCGGCCAATGTGGCGGATAAAATCTATGCCCTTTCGCAGTTCGCGCGTGTCAATCTGCCCTTCACCGGCAACATCGAAGTGGACGCAACCGAGGCCGGTATCATCACAAGGGCGACGGGACAGCTTTTTGCAGGCAAGGGCAGCATCAGTCTGCCGAACTATCTGGCAAAGCCAATCGATGTCGAAGAGGCCTCGTTCCGCATCGGCTATCAGGGTACGGGAAGTTCAATCGAGATCGCCGAATCCTCGATCCTCATGGCCGGCTCTAGGGCCGATGTGAAGGGCAGCTTCACGCCCCATTATGAAAGCGACGGCCGGCTTGTTTCCATTGCCTTCGACCTCAAGTCCGAGAATGCCAGCGTTGATCCCAATGCAAAGGACCCGACATTCGTCGACAAGGTCAATTTCGTTGGTCTTGCCTCCGTCGACCAGCAGCGCGTGGATATTGGCGACCTGGTGGTGATGTCGGGAAATGCAGGCGTCAGACTCCGGGGCGTCATCACCGCGGGCGAGCAGTCACCCGGCATCGTCATCGCAGGCAGGATGCGGGAAGTATCCGCAGAGCTTCTCAAGAAATTGTGGCCGCCCGTTCTTGCGCCGCGTGCGCGCGGCTGGATCAACGACAACGTCGAGGCCGGCAGGATCACCGGAGGAACTTTCAAGGTCGATTTCCCCCCGAATGTGCTGGCGCAGGCGCAGGCCGAAAAGAACTTGCCGCCGGGTGTCGTCGACCTGCAATTCGACATGGAGAGCGTTCAGTCGAAATATTTCAAGTCGCTTCCCGTGCTGCAGGAAGCCTCTGGCCATGCCCAGCTCAAGGACAACGATTTCGAACTCATCATCACCGGTGGCCATGCCACATTGCCTTCGGGCGAACAGGCAACGCTGGTGCGTGGCCAGTTCAACGCGAACGGCATCATGTCGGCGGCGGTGCCCGGCAAGTTCGCATTCGATGTCAAGGGCAGCATTCCCGCGCTTGTCGAGTATGCGTCCAACCCCGACCTTAAGATGATGAGCGCGGACGGAAAGCCGCTTCCCAAAATCACCGGCAATGCTGAAGCGTTCATCGGGTTGGAGCTGCCCTTGATCAAGAACGTGCCGCGCACGAGCGTCAAGGTGACAACCGATGTGAAGTTGATCGATGCCGCGCTCGCTGCGGTCATCCCCGGTGTCGATCTTTCCTCGGGTCAATTCAAGGTGGCCATATCGCCCGAGGACGTCGCAGTGGCGGGGCCGGCGAAGCTCAATGGCGTTGCCTCCAAGGTTTCCTGGGTGAAGCCGCGTGGCGGCGGGGCCTCCAAGGTCGAGATCGAGACAGTGCTCGATGCCAAGCTCCGGAACAAGCTCGGAATCAAGCTGGACAGCTTCATGAGCGGGGATGTTCCGGTAAAGGCCACGATTGCCGGGGAGGGCGCGGGGCGCGTGATCAATGTCAGTGCGGACCTTTCCGATGTGAGCATGAAGGTTTCCGCTGCATCCTGGTCGCGCCCGCCGACCGAAGGCACGCGCGCCACCTTCAAGATCGTGGAAGACGGCAAGGGTGGAAGAACCGTCGAGGAGCTGGAGCTTGTCGGCAAGGGCGTGCAGGCGACCGGCCGCATCGTCCTCAAACCGGGGGGCGGCTTCAGGCTCATCGATCTCGACCAAGTGGTGGCTGGCGAGGAAAACCTGTTCGCTCTACGCATGGAGCCTGCCGAGGACAGCATGAACATTACGCTGTCAGGCAAGCGCTTCGATGGGCGCCCCTACATCAAGAGCATGGTTTCACCGGCGCGGAATTCAGGCGAAGCATCGGGCGAAACGGGTGGCCAACGCTATGTGATCATAGCTGATCTTGAATCGGTCCTCGCTCACCGTGGCGAAGAGATCAAGAACGTGAAAGCAAGTTTTGTGGCGCGCGGCGGGCAAGTCGCGTCAGCGACAGTTGAAGGGAGGTTCCTGAGCGGCCTTCCGATCACTGTGCGGCTGACGGCGGTTGAAGGGGGCCGCGAGTTCAGGGTTGCTTCGGCTGATGGCGGAGCAACGCTCCGGGCCTCCAATTTCTATTCAAAGGTGGCAGGGGGCGAGCTCGATTTTTACGGCGTGATGGGCAACGGACCGGGCTCATCCATCCGCAAGGGAGAACTCAAACTGAGGCGCTTTGATGTGCGCAATGAAGCCGCACTGGCGGAGCTTGACAGCAGGGGCCGGCCGAAAAAGTCCGGCCCCAGGCGCGATGCCATGACATTCAAGCGACTCTCGCTGCCGTTCACGAGCGATGGCAAGTTCATCCGCATGTGCGATATCGAGCTCAAGGGCAATGATCTTGGCGCTGTTGCGGGCGGGATCATCCGCAAATCGGACGGCGCCATTGACATCGCCGGCACGCTCATCCCGATGCAGGGACTCACCGGCTTTCTGGACGATGTGCCGTTGTTCGGCCCGTTGCTGACGGGTGGCGACAATGAGGGCATTTTCGGCATCACTTTCGCTATGGGAGGCACTGTTTCCAATCCCCAGACGCAGGCCAATCCGGCATCGGCGCTGTTGCCCGGGTTTCTGAGGAAAATGGCCGAGTTCCGCAACGCCTGCAGCCGTGGGAGGACTGTCAGCCCACCGAAGGATCGGAAGTGATCAGGCTGGCCTGATCAAAACGTGCTTCTTCTTTCCCAATGAAAGCTTGATGACGCCATCGCCGTTCAGCATTGCGGCATTCAGCATCAACTTGTCATCGCTTGCAGCAGCGTCATTCACGCGGATGCCACCGCCCTGGATGGCGCGGCGTGCCTCGCCATTGGATTTTGCAAAGCCCGCTGCTACGCAGGCCTGAAGAATGCCGGCCGGAAGGGCGAGAGTGACAGTGGGCAGGCCTTCCGCAGAAACACCTTCCTCGAAGGTCTTGCGGGCCGTTTCCGCCGCCTCATCGGCAGCGGCACGGCCGTGCAGCATGGTGGTTGCCTCATTGGCGAGAACCTTCTTCGCCTCGTTGATTTCGGAGCCGCCGAGAGACTCAAGCCGCGCAACTTCATCCAACGGCAGCGTGGTGAAGAGCTTGAGGAAGCGGCCCACATCGGCGTCCTCGGTGTTGCGCCAGAACTGCCAGTAATCATAGGGGCTTCTCATGTCGGGGTTGAGCCAGACGGCGCCCATCGCGGTCTTTCCCATCTTGGCGCCGGAGGAAAGCGTGATGAGGGGCGAGGTCAACGCATAAAGCTGATGCGTTCCCATGCGGCGGCCAAGCTCCACGCCGTTGATGATGTTGCCCCACTGGTCGGAGCCGCCCATTTGCAGATTACAGCCATAGCGTTTCGCCAGCACCGTGAAATCATAGGATTGCAGGACCATGTAGTTGAATTCGAGGAAAGAGAATTCGCTTTCGCGCTCAAGGCGGAGCTTTACCGAATCCATGGCGAGCATGCGATTGACTGAGAAGTGCCGGCCCACCTCGCGCAGCATGTCGATGTAGTTGAGGCTGGCGAGCCATTCGGCATTGTCCAGCATCAGGGCATCGGATTTTCCGTTACCGAAATGCATGAACTTTTTGAAAACCTCTTGGATGCCGCGCTTGTTGTTTTCAATGTCTTCAATGGTGAGCAGCTTGCGGCTTTCATCCTTGCCGGAGGGATCTCCGACGCGGGTAGTGCCGCCGCCCATGAGGGCTATTGGCTTGTTGCCCGTCTGCTGCAGCCAATGCAGCAGCATGATCTGGACAAGGGAGCCCACATGAAGGGAAGGTGCGGTGCAGTCGAATCCGATATATGCAATGACATCCTTTTTGGCTGCGAGGGCATCGAGGCCTGCCAGATCGGAGCACTGGTGAATGTAGCCGCGCGATGACAGGATGTTGAGGAAATCGGATTTGAGGCTGGTCATGGTGAGCCGCTCATACTTTGAGGCCTAGGACGTGTCAAAACTCGCGCGCGCGCTGGGATTGATGAGTGGCACATCGCTGGACGGCATCGATGTGGCGCTGGTGGAGACGGACGGCGAGGATGTGGTGCGGCGCGGGCCGTTTCTGACTGTGCCCTATGATGAAACGCAGCGCGCGGTTCTGCGCCAGTCGCTGAAGGATGCCGTGACGATAAATGATCGCAATTCACGGCCGGGGCATTTGGTGGAAGCTGAAAAGGCATTAACGCGGTGGCATGCCGATGCGGTTCAAGCATGGGTCTACAAATCAGGCGTAAGCCTTTCAAATATTGATGTTATTGGCTTCCATGGTCAGACCGTCACCCATCGCCCGGAAAAGTGGCTTACTGTGCAACTGGGCGATGGCGAGGAATTGGCGCGGCAATTGGGCGTGCCTGTCATCTATGACATGCGTGCTGCGGATGTGGCGGCGGGCGGGCAGGGCGCGCCGCTGGTTCCTGTTTATCACCGGGCATTGGCAACCGTATTCTCCGAGCACCCGGTTGCCTTTGTGAACATCGGCGGCGTGGCCAATGTCTCCTGGATTGGCCGTGATGGTGAATTGCTCGCTTTCGACACGGGGCCAGGCAACGCCCTGATTGATGACTGGATGAAATCCCATATGGGAACCGCCCTTGATGAAGATGGCCGCGTGGCGCTGTCGGGACGGGTCGATGAAGCGGCTGTCGCGCAATTCCTGGGTGATAATTACTTCGAAAGCCCCTCGCCCAAGTCGCTTGACCGCAACAGCTTTGCGAATATCCGGCTCGATGGTCTTTCCATTGCCGATGGGGCGGCAACGCTGGTTGCCGTCACGACCCGCGCCATTGCGATTTCGCGCACGCATTTTCCTGAAGATCCTGTGCAATGGATCATCTGCGGCGGCGGGCGGCACAACAGGGCAATCATGCAATCGCTCAAGGTGTTGTTGCCGCGTGTCGAGCCTGCGGAAAGCTTCGGCTTCAATGGCGATGCCATGGAGGCGGAGGCTTGGGCTTATCTCGCGGTGCGCTCGCTCAAAGGTTTGCCCCTGAGCTTTCCGGGAACAACGGGCGTTCCCAGCCCCATGACAGGCGGCATTCTCGTCAAGCCGTCTTGAATCCGAGGCGCGTGACAAGCCGGCCGTCATAGACCACCAAACCCAAACCGATCAGCAAGGCTCCGGCAATTTCCTGCGCAGTAATGCGCTCGCCGAGCCAGAGCGCAGCCATGATGATCGCTGATACTGGGATCATCATGGTCACGAGATTTGCCGCCATGGGCCCGGAGCGGGTGATAATCTTGAAGAAGAGCAGGTAGGCGAAGGACGTTGAAACGGCGGCGAGAAGTATCAGGGCAAGCCATGTGCTGCCCGAGGTGCTGACCAGTTGCTGCGGCGTGGAGAAAGCAAAGGACAGCACGCCCATGATAACGGTCGAGCAGATGAGCTGACCCGTGGCGGTTGTTACGGGTGGTGTGCCCATGACCCTGCGCTTCTGCCAGAGAGAACCCACGCCATAACTGAGCGAAGCGCCGAGGCAGGCGAGAATGCCGATGGTTTCCTGGTTGAGGTCGGCGAAATTGACACCACGCAGTACTGCTACGCCAACAAGCCCAAGCAGGAGCGAGGCGATCTTGCGTCCCGAGAGGCCTTCCGCGCCTGCAACTGCCAATACCAGCAGTCCGAAGAAGGGTGTGGTGGCATTCAACACCGAAGCGAGGCTCGCGGTGATGGAATGCTGGCCATAGACGATCAGCGTGAAGGGAATGATGTTGTTGGTGAGCGACACGCCCGCGAAGGACACCCAACTCCGCGCATCCTTCGGCAGTGCACCCTGCCACAGCCAATGGACCGGCAATAGAATAAGCGCCGCCAGCGCCACGCGCACAAAAACGATAAGGAGCGTCGGCAACTCCTTCACAGCAATGCCGATGAAGATGAAAGATGCGCCCCAGACAATTGAGAGCAGGACCAGCAGGAGCCAGTCGGCATTGACCACGGCAGGGGAAGAGTTTTGAGTCACGGATGTTCTCCAGTGACCCGGCATTTACGGGGAACGCGGATTCGCAACCACCCGAAAACCGGATGGGAGCTATGCCTCGCGCGTGAGCCTGCGGTCGAGGTAGTCGGCGCAGACCTTGGTCAGTTCCTCAACCTTGTCCTGGAAGAAATGGTTGGCCCCGGCAATGACCTTATGTTCGATGACGATGCCTCGCTGGGTCTTGAGCTTGGAGACGAGGCTGTGCACGGCTTCAGGTGCTGTTACCGTGTCCTTGTCGCCATTCACAAAGAGGCCCGAAGCCGGGCAGGGCGCGAGGAAGGAGAAATCATAGTGCTTGGCCAGCGGCGCAATGGAGATGAAGCCTGAAATCTCCGGCCTCCTCATCAAAAGCTGCATGGAAATCCAGGCGCCGAAGGAGACACCAGCGATCCAGCAGATCTTGGCTTCGCGGTTGAATGACTGCAGCCAATCCAACGCCGAGGCGGCGTCGGAAAGCTCGCCCGCGCCGTTGTCGAACATACCCTGGCTGCGGCCGACGCCGCGGAAGTTGAAGCGCATCACCGAGAAGCCGCGGCTCTGGAACATGCCGTAGAGAGAATGCACGATGGGATTGTTCATGGTGCCGCCAAAGGCGGGGTGGGGGTGGAGGAGAATGGCAATGGGCGCCCCCGTGGCCTTGGCTTGGTGGTAGCGTCCTTCCAGCCTGCCGGCGGGGCCGTTAAATATCACTTCTGGCATTGTTATCCTTGCGGAAAGGCCCACTCGGCCGATCTTTTACTTGACTTCCCTAGTCGGAAATTTTACATCCAGATTAGAATTATTCCAAAGACCGAACTTCCCCGGAGGCACCAATCCGGGCTCGCCTTTAGCACGGGGCGGGGGGCAAAAAGCAAGCCTTTCGTCAACTTATTCAGGAACCTAGTCAGGGAATTGGCAAGATGAAGATGAGCACCAAGGGCCGCTATGCCGTGATGGCCATGATCGACATCGGCCAGAATAGCCATGGCGCGCCCATCTCCCTCAATGAAATTTCCGACCGTCAGGACATCAGCCAGGAATATCTGGAGCAGCTTTTCGGCAAGCTGCGGCGGGCGGGGCTGGTAACGAGCACTAGGGGGCCTGGTGGCGGCTATACGTTGGCCAAGACCCCAGCCGAAATTGTGCTTTCCGATGTCATTCTGGCGGTGGATGAGCCTTTGCGTGTGACCCGCTGTTCGGGCGATGCGGTTGATGGCTGTGTGAAGGGCCAGAAGTGCTGCGCCCATGACCTGTGGTCATCGCTGGGCCGGCAGATGATGTTTTTCCTGGAATCGGTGACGCTTGAGGACGTGGTGGAGAACCGCAACCTGGCGCTCGCCGCTGCCATCAAGCAGGCCAAGGACCGCTACGCCCCGCCGGCTGGAGTACGGCATTGAGGACCTATCTCGATCATAACGCCACAAGCCCGCTTCGGCTTTCCGTGAAAGCGGCGATGCTGGCTGCGATGGATGCTGGCGGCAATGCTTCCTCCATCCATCGCGAGGGCCGTGCCGCGCGCAAGATCATGGATGATGCGCGGGAAGTGATGGCGCTGTCGCTTGGCTCTCTGCCGCAGATGATTGCCTTCACAAGCGGCGGCACGGAAGCGAACAACTGGGTCGTTCGCGGCGTGGGAGCGGAGCATATCGTTATTTCTGCGATTGAACATCCAAGCGTGCTTGCGGCGGCGAAGGCAACAGGCAAGACAGTCGATGTGCTGCCTGTCGATGCACAGGGCCGGGTGAAGATCGATGAACTGCCTGCGCTCTTGAAGCGGCCTAACACGCTGGTGTCGGTACAGCTTGCCAACAATGAAACAGGTGTGGTGCAGGGTATTCCGGCCATTGCCGCCGCCGTGCATCAGGCGGGCGCGCTGCTTCATGTGGACGCGGTGCAGGCCTACAAGAAAATTCCGGTGAACTTTGGACTACTGGGCTGTGATCTCCTGACAATTGCGGCGCACAAGGTGGGCGGGCCGCAGGGCATTGGCGCGCTGGTGATCCGCGATGGTCTGTTGATCGAACCGTTGCTTGCAGGTGGCGGTCAGGAATTGCGCCGCCGCGCGGGCACAGAGAACATTGCAGCCATTGCGGGCTTTGGCGCTTTGGCGCAGGAGCCGATGCTTGAGACGCAGGTGTTGCTCGGCGCGTTGGAACAAGGCTTGCGCAGCGCCGTTACCTTCTCAAGCGAAGCCACGCGGCTACCGAATACGACATGCTTTGCCATTCCTGGCATGAAGGCCGAGACGCTGCTGATGAATTTGGACCTTGAAGGCTTTGCAGTGTCATCGGGCTCTGCCTGTTCTTCGGGCAAGGTGGGCAAGAGTCACGTTTTGGAGGCCATGGGCGTGGCACCGGAGCTCGCCGCTTGCGCCATCCGCGTGAGCCTGGGCTGGAACACGAGCGCTGCAGATATTGCGCGCTTTCACGAAACACTGAACACGCTGCGGGCGAGAGCATCTTCCCGCGCCGCGGCATGAGGCAATTATGGCTGACGAAGACACAATAGAACTGGTCCGCGAGATCGACGTCGACAAATATAAGTACGGTTTCGAGACGGACATCGAGAGCGAGTTGGCGCCAAAGGGCCTCAACGAGGATATCGTGCGTTTCATCTCGCAGAAGAAGGGCGAGCCCTCCTGGATGCTGGAGTGGCGGCTCGAGGCTTATCGCCGCTGGCTCAACATGGAAGACCCGAAGTGGGCGAAGGTCCGCCATCCGCCCATCGATTTCCAGGCGATCCATTATTATGCAGCGCCGAAATCGCAGGCAGCGCCCAAGTCGCTCGATGAAATCGATCCCAAGCTCCTCGAAACCTATGCCAAGCTTGGCATTCCGCTGAAGGAGCAGGAAATCCTTGCGGGCGTGAGGAAGCAGGGCGAGCCGTCGCAGCTCGATGATGTGAGTGGTAACGAGTATGCCTCCGGCAAGGTGGCGGTCGATGCGGTGTTCGATTCCGTTTCCGTTGTTACCACCTTCAAGGACGAGCTGGCCAAATATGGCGTTATCTTCTGCTCGATGTCGGAGGCCCTGCGCGAACACCCGGAACTGGTGAAGCAGTATCTCGGCAGCGTGGTGCCGCAGGGCGACAATTTTTATGCCGCGCTCAATTCGGCAGTGTTCTCGGATGGCTCATTTGTCTATGTGCCGCCGGGGGTGCGCTGTCCCATGGAGCTTTCCACCTATTTCCGCATGAATGCGCGGAATACGGGACAGTTCGAGCGCACGCTGATCATCGCCGACAAGGGCGCCTACGTTTCCTATCTTGAAGGCTGCACGGCGCCGACGCGCGATGAGAGCCAGTTGCATGCGGCAGTTGTTGAGTTGATTGCCCATGAAAATGCCGAGATCAAATATTCGACGGTGCAGAACTGGTATCCGGGCGACAAGGAAGGCAAGGGCGGCGTCTATAATTTCGTGACCAAGCGCGGTGATGCCCGCGGCCACCACTCCAAGATTTCCTGGACCCAGGTTGAGACGGGTTCTGCCATCACCTGGAAATATCCGAGCGTCCTTCTGCGCGGTGATAACTCGCGTGGGGAGTTTTACTCCATCGCCATTTCGAACGGCCGCCAGCAGGTTGATAGCGGCACCAAGATGATCCATCTCGGCAAGAACACCTCGAGCCGGATCGTTTCCAAAGGCATTGCGGCGGGCAAAAGCGATAATACCTATCGCGGCCTCGTCTCGGCGCATCGCAAGGCGCTGAACGCCCGGAACTTCACGCAATGCGATTCGCTTTTGATCGGTGACAAGTGTGGGGCACATACTGTGCCCTACATCGAAAGCAAAACGTCAACGGCTCAGTTCGAGCATGAGGCCACCACCTCGAAGATTTCCGACGACCAGATGTTCTACTGCCGGTCGCGCGGGCTCAGCCAGGAAGAGGCGGTGGCGCTGATCGTTAACGGCTTCGTGCGTGATGTGCTGCAGCAGTTGCCGATGGAGTTCATGGCGGAAACCCAGAAGCTGATTGGAATATCATTGGAGGGATCAGTTGGTTAATTCCCACCATTCCGTCACCCCTGCGAGGGCAGGGGTCCCGCTTTCACTTGTTGTGATGTCTGCGAAGGACGCGGGATGCCCGCCTTCGCGGGCATGACGAAACTTAAGAATTGAATTTGGAAAACACAATGCTCTCGATCAAAAATCTCCACGTCCGCCTCGCCGAAGAGCAGCGGGAAATCCTGAAAGGCCTCACGCTTGAAGTGAAGGCCGGGGAAGTGCACGCCATCATGGGCCCCAATGGCTCGGGCAAGTCGACGCTCTCCTATGTGCTGTCGGGCCGCGAAGGCTATGAGGTGACGGAAGGTTCCGTGACCTACAAGGGGGAGGATTTGCTTGCCCTCGAACCTGATCAGCGGGCGGCGAAGGGCGTGTTCCTCGCCTTCCAGTACCCGATCGAAATTCCGGGCGTTGCCACCATGCAGTTCCTGAAAGTTGCCGCCAATGCACAGCGAAAGGCGCGTGGGCAGAAGGAATACACCGTTCCCGAATTCATGCGCCACGTGAAGGCCAAGGCGGAATCCCTTAACATCAATCAGGATATGCTGAAGCGGGCCGTGAACGTTGGTTTCTCCGGCGGTGAGAAAAAGCGCGCGGAAATTTTACAGATGGCGGTGCTGGAGCCGTCGCTGTGTGTGCTCGATGAAACGGATTCAGGGCTGGACATCGACGCGATGCGTGTGGTGGCAGATGGCGTCAATGCGTTGCGCTCGCCCGACCGCGCCATGATCGTGATTACGCATTACCAACGGCTTCTCGACTACATCGTGCCCGATAAGGTGCATGTGCTTTCCGATGGCCGCATCGTGAAGTCGGGACCCAAAGAGCTAGCCCTGGAACTGGAAGAAAAAGGCTATGCCAGCTTCGCGGAAGTGGCGGCATGAATGTGATGACCACCATGACGCCAGCCGAACAGGCGCTGGGCCTGGCACTTCCCAATCGCCGCGAGGAGGAATGGAAGTGGACGGATTTGCGCCGCTTCGTCGACAGGCCCTATGGCGCGGCTGTTCCTGCCGACCACAAGATTGTTGAACGGCTGCTTATGCAGTCTCCGTTTGCCAATCTTAAAGGCCCACGCGTTGTGATCGCTAATGGGGTGGTGGATGAAAAGCTGTCAAAGCTTGCTGGCGTGAAATTATCCAAGGGCGCGCCCACAGTTGCCTACGAAGATGTATTGCTGTCACTCAACAGCAAAATTGGTGCTTCGGGCGCGACGTTGACGTTTGAAGGTGCGGTGGACCAGCCTGCTCTCATTCTGTTTGTGACGACGGGCGACAACAGCGCGGTTGCTAGCCGCTTGCACATCGATGTGGCTGATGGCTCGTCGGCGACGGTGATCGAAACCCATGTGGGCGATGGAACTTATCTGCACAATCCGGTTGTAACAGCTTCAGTCGGCAAAGGTGCAAGACTTGACCGGGTGAAGGTGGAGCAGGAGGCCCCGACCGCACAGCATCTCTCCCATGTGATTGCAACGCTTGGGCCCAATGCCATCTTGAACGACTTCACGCTCACTGCGGGTGCTGCGCTGTCACGGCAGAATGTCAATGTGGACTTCACAGGAAAGGGCAGCAACCTGCGCGTCAATGGCAGCTATCTGCTAACGGACTCGCAGCACGCGGATACGCGGCTTATCGTCGATCACAAGGTGCCGCAGTGCACCTCGCGCGAGCTTTTCAAATGCGTGATGCAGGAGAAATCGCGGGGCGTGTTTCAGGGCAAGGTGATCGTCAGGCCAGATGCCCAGAAGACGGATGGCAAGCAGTCTTCCCATGCACTATTGCTCTCGGAGACTTCGGAGTTTGATGCGAAGCCCGAACTGGAAATCTATGCCGATGACGTGATCTGCGGCCATGGCACGACCTGCGGCGACCTTGACCACGACCATCTCTTCTATCTGCGTTCGCGCGGCATTCCGGAAGCAGAGGCGCGGAGCCTTCTCGTGCAGGCCTTCCTCGCCGAAGCCATCGAGGCGGTAGAAAATGAGCAGGTGCGGGAGGTGCTGAACAGCTTGATTGTGGAGAGATTGGGATGAGTGCGCTGCACACCGCTCTCCCCCAGCTCTGCTGGGGGAGAGGCCTGACGGGCCGAGGGGGTGGTTCAGCATGTGCTGACATACCCCCTCCCCGCTGCGCGGTGCTCCCCCAACAGGTTGGGGGAGAGAGATGAGTTACGACATCACCCGCATCCGCGCTGACTTTCCGATCCTTACGCAGCAGGTTTACGGAAACCCGCTGGTCTATCTCGACAATGCAGCCTCGGCGCAGAAGCCCAAGGCTGTGCTCGATGCGATGAACCGTTGCATGACCGAAAGCTATGCCAATGTGCATCGCGGCCTGCACTTCATGTCGAATGCCGCCACTCAGGCCTTCGAGGATGCGCGGGAGAGCGTGCGGCGCTTTCTCAATGCGCCCTCGAAAGAGCAGATCATCTTCACGCGCAATGCCACTGAGGCGATCAATCTTGTGGCCCAGAGCTTCGGCGGGCAGGTGATCGGCGAGGGCGACGAGATCGTGCTCTCAATCCTCGAGCATCATTCCAACATTGTACCCTGGCATTTCCACCGGGAGCGGCGAGGTGCCGTCATCCGCTGGGCGCCCATCGATGATGACGGCAATTTCCTCATCGATGAATTTACCAAGCTTCTCACTGCGCGCACCAAGATCGTTGCCATCACCATGATGTCCAATGCACTGGGCACAATCACGCCGGTTGAGGAAATCATCCGCCTCGCACATGCGCGCGGCATTCCGGTACTGCTCGATGCCAGCCAAATGGCGGTGCATGGGAAAATTGATGTACAGGCGCTGGATTGCGATTTTCTCGCCTTCACCGGCCACAAGACCTATGGGCCCACAGGTATCGGCGTGCTCTATGGCAAGGCTGAGCTTCTGAAGAAGATGCCTCCTTATCAGGGTGGCGGCGAGATGATCTCGGA
>JBIOWL010000456.1:0-4518 GCA_044868645.1 Aestuariivirga sp. | reverse complement strand
AATCGGGCGCTGGCAAATCAACACTTGGCCTTGCCGCCATGGGCTATACCAAACCGGGCTGCCGCATTTCCGGCGGCTCCATTCATTTTGACGGCAAGGACCTGCTCACCGCTTCCCAAGAGGAACTGAGAAGCCTCTGGGGTTCACGCATCGCCTATGTGGCGCAGAGCGCTTCCGCCTCCTTCAATCCGGCCCATCACCTCATGGATCAGGTGGTGGAAAGCGCCTGCAACCACGACATCATGGACCGCGAGGCCGCGGAAAAAGATGCGCGCGACCTTTACAAGCGCCTGCAGCTTCCCAATCCCGACGCCATCGGTGAACGCTATCCCCATCAGGTCTCGGGCGGGCAATTGCAGCGCATCATGACCGCCATGGCCATGTCTTGCCGCCCCGATCTCATCATCTTTGACGAGCCCACCACGGCCCTTGACGTGACAACCCAGGTCGAAGTGCTGGCCGCCATGCGCCGCATCGTGGAAGAGTTCGACACGGCTGCCATCTATATCACTCACGACCTTGCCGTGGTGGCCCAGATGGCCCACCGCATCATGGTGCTGCGCTACGGCAATCTCGTTGAGGAAAACGAGACGAGAGCCATGCTGAAGAAGCCGTCTGAGGACTACACCAAGACTCTCTGGGCCGTGCGTAAACTTGAGAAGAAGGAAAGCAAGGGAGCCGATATCGCGCTTTCCGTGCAAGCCGTGGATGCGTCCTATTCCGGCATGATGAAAGTCCTGGAAAATGTCACGGTGCGCCTGCCGCGCGGCCGCACTGTTTCTGTGGTGGGTGAATCGGGCTCCGGTAAGTCGACGCTGGCGCGCGCTATCACTGGCCTTCTGCCCATTTCCAAGGGTCGCATCGAGTTCAATGGCAAGGTTCTGCCGCCCCGGCTGCAGGACCGTGACCGCGACACGCTGCGCCGCATCCAGATGATCTACCAGTCGGCCGATACGGCGCTCAATCCGCGCCAGACCGTGCGTGACATTATCGGCAGGCCCGTGGAATTCTATCTGGGCCACACCGGCGCCAAGAAAGACCGCCGTATCGTCGAACTCCTCGAAGCCATCGAACTTACGGAAGACTTCATCGACCGCTACCCGGGAGAACTCTCCGGCGGCCAGAAACAGCGTATCTCCATCGCCCGGGCGCTGGCGGCCGAGCCCGATCTCATCATCTGTGACGAGGTGACTTCCGCCCTCGATCAGATCGTGCAGGAGGAAATCCTCAAGCTCCTGATGAAGCTGCAGAAGGACAACAACCTCTCCTATCTGTTCATCACCCATGACATCGCAACGGTGCGCGCCATCTCGGACGAGATCGTCGTCATGTACAAGGGCAAGGTGGTGCAGCAGGGCCTCAAGAGCGAAGTCTTGAATCCGCCATATCCTCCGTACACGGAGTTGCTGCTCTCCTCCGTGCCGCAAATGGACCCGGATTGGCTCACCAAGCTGCTGAAGGCCCGCGCGGCCTGATCAAATTCGTCACCCCGAATTTGCTTTTGATCTTTCTCCATCGGCGGGCTTGACCCGCCGACCCAGTCTATTCTTGTGCGGGGTGGGCCGGTCAAGCCGGCCCGTGGAGATATTGGTGCGGGTGCGCCGGGATGACAGCACTATGATCACTCTTTCCCTAAAGCCTGTTATGCCGCTTTGCGCTCCGTCCCGCCATCGGTCAACGCGCCTGCCGCCGAAACCAGCCCCTCCGCGCCGTCAAGCGCATGGGGTGTCAACTCCAGGCCCAGGAAGCGGTTGCGCTCGACAGGCCCCGGCAGATGCAGCGAGCGCGTCAATGCTTCGCTGAAGCCGAAGCGGCCATAGTAAGGCGCATCGCCCACCAGCAGCACCGCGTCATGACCCAGCACCTTCGCGGTGTTGAGCGCATGCTCCATCAGCATGCGGCCGAGGCCACACCCACGCTTGCCCTTGTCGATGGCAAGCGGCCCCAACAGCAGTGCAGGGCCTGCCGACCCCGCGATGACGTTCCACAACCGGATGGTGCCAATCACCTTGCCGTTTCCGGAAATGGCGCTGAAGGCAAGACCTTCAGACGGCACTCGGCCATCACGCAGCCGCGCCGATGTCTTGGCATGGCGGCGCTTGCCGAAGGCCTGATCCAAGAGGCGCTCGCGCGCCGGAACATCGGAAGGAGTTTCAAGGCGGATGGTGATGGACATGAGCTCACTCCAGACAATCAGGATGCTTCGAGGCTCGCGGGCCTTGCCCGCTCGCACCTCAGCATGAGGGTTGTGAGAAAGTCCCTCACCCTGAGGTGCCGCGGAACGCGGCCTCGAAGGGGGAGGGGCTCGTGTTTGTTAGATCACATAAGCCTTAAGCGGCGGAAAGCCGTTGAAGGCGACCGACGAGTAGGTGGTGGTGTAAGCCCCAGCCGCCTCGATCAGCACCTCATCGCCCACCGACAATGTGATCGGCAGCGGATAGGGCGTCTTCTCATAGAGCACATCCGCTGAATCGCAGGTCGGGCCCGCAACCACGCAAGGCTCTTTGGCATCGCCATCCTTCGCCGTGGTGATCGGATAGCGGATCGCCTCTTCCATCGTCTCGGCGAGGCCGCCGAACTTGCCGATATCGAGATAGACCCAGCGCACATTGTCATTCGCATGCTTCTTGGCGATCAGCACCACTTCCGCCTTGATGACACCCGCATTGCCCACCATGCCGCGGCCCGGCTCGATGATCGTCTCGGGCAGGTTGTTGCCGAAATGCTTGGTCAATGCATCGTGGATGGCATTGGCATATGAGCTCTGGCCCGGCACCGCCTTGAGATACTTGGTGGGGAAGCCGCCACCGAGATTGACCATCTGCAATGTGATACCGTGGCGCGCCATGGCATTGAAAATGGCCTTAGCCTCACCGACCGCCGTATCCCAGGCCTCAAGCCGCGTCTGCTGTGATCCCACATGGAAGGAGACGCCATAAGCCTGAAGGCCCAGAGAATGGGCGTGGAGCAGCACAGATTCAGCCATGTCAGGATCACAGCCGAACTTGCGCGAAAGCGGCCATTCGGCGCCAGCGCCATCGGTCAGGATGCGGCAGAAAACTTGCGCACCAGGCGCTGCCCGGGCGATCTTTTCCACCTCTTCATGGGAATCGACGGCATAGAGCTTGACGCCAAGCGCATGGGCCTTGGCGATGTCGCGCTCCTTCTTGATGGTGTTGCCGAAGGAAATGCGCTCCGGTGTGGCGCCTGCAGCCAGCGCCATCTCGATTTCGGGAACGGACGCCGTATCGAAGCATGAGCCAAGCGAGGCAAGCAGCCTCAGGATTTCCGGCGCGGGATTGGCTTTGACCGCATAGAAAATGCGTGTGCCCGGCATGGTGCGGGCAAAGGCCTTGTAGTTGTGCTCGACCGCTTTGAGGTCGACGACAAGGCAGGGACCTTCCGGCTTTTCTCGTCGCAGGAAGTCGATGATACGGGCGGTGGCCATGGGCGAATTTCCCCTTCAATAACGTTGTCATCTCAGCCGGAGACGATGTTGCTGGCGCGGTGGAGACGCCGGAACGGTTCCCAGACTGACTTCGCTTCTGATTGATTGGGAGCTCCAATCGCACATCGAGCAGACTTGTGTTTGCCTCACATAACCCCGGCCTTTGGAGGAGCCGGCAGAGACGAGAAGCCCTCACCGTCGTTACTTTGGGGATCACCTTTATTGAGTAGGGATCACCTTAGCGGCACGTGCGACTTTGGACGCGCGCTATATGAGTCAATTCGCGAGTCGATTCAAGAATTTTTTGCGTTTCGAGGAGAAGTTTTTTGTCAACAAATCGTAAAGAAGCCTTCACTTCCGTCGAGGCGAGAATCGACGCCGCTGCCCACGCCGTGCTCGACCGCTTACCCCAGCACGGCCTCTCCGGCGCGCTCATCGAGTTCATCGTCTTCGGTCTGAAGCAAGGCTGGGCCTGCCTCTTCGGAGGCGCGCTTCTCGCCCTCATCGTGCTGAGCGCCATTCTCTGGCCGGAAGGCGCGAGCCTTGCCCGCTACGACGCACTGTTTCTGGCGGCGCTTCTCATCCAGGCCGCCATGCTGGGCCTCAAGCTGGAAAAGCCCTCCGAAGCCCTTGTCATTCTCGTCTTCCATCTCGTCGGCACGGGAATGGAGCTCTTCAAGACCAGTGCCGGTTCCTGGACTTATCCGGAGGACAATTTCTTCCGCATCGGCGGCGTGCCGCTTTTTTCCGGCTTCATGTATGCCTCCGTCGGCTCCTATATCGCCCGCATCACCCGCATCTTCGATTTCCACTTCACCAACTATCCGCCGCAATGGGCCACGCTCCTGCTGGCGGGCGCCATCTATATCAATTTCTTTGCCCATCATTTCATCTGGGATTTGCGGCTGCTGCTCTTTGCGGCAACGGCGCTGCTCTTCTGGCGCTGCCACGTGCACTATCGCGTCTTCCGCTTCCGCCACCGCATGAACATGCTCCTGGGGTTCTTTCTGGTGGCGCTGTTCATCTGGCTGGCGGAAAATATCGCCACCGCCTCGAAGGTGTGGCTCTAT
>JBIOWL010000455.1:0-13794 GCA_044868645.1 Aestuariivirga sp. | reverse complement strand
AGCCCTGCCATGTAGAATTGATTGGAGTTGAGAAAAACATTACCGAACTCATCGACCGTTGCATACATCAGCACAAACATCGCAATGAACGACAACACGCTCAATGCGAGGAGATGCAGATAATGATGGCTGTGCCTAGATCTAGTTATGTCGGCTGGCTTCCGCGTCTACATATGCCCAGCTTGCCGCTTCTTGAACTCTTCGGTCTCCTTCATCGCCACATCTTTTCCGTCATAGGCAGCCATGAGCGTCTGCGGCCGCTCATTTATTTGGGCGAGGGTCGCCCCAAGAGCGGACGCAACAGTAACGAGCAAAGCAGTGAGCAGGGCATGTTTAAGCATTGGAACCTTCCCGTGCCGGAATTCCACTGTGTCGGCCCAAATGTTGGAAGCCGGTGAGAAGTTCCAACACAATTCAAGATTTACGGGCACGGGACACGTGCTCTAGCGCGCCTCGAAAGCGCTACCATTTCAGTAAATTAGTGTCAGAAACGGGATTTCGCTAAGCCACGCGGGTCAGCTTCTTCAGTTCTTCGCGCAGGCCTTCAACCAGCGGCAACAGTCTCTTCTGCACTTCGGTTGCCGCCTGCATATCGTGATCATTGGCGAAGACCTCGACCGCAGTGACCTTCTCCAGCAGCTCCCGGTAGCTCCGCGCAAACCCTTCATTGGTGGAAACGGTTTCTGCTGCATTCTCGGCCGGTCTCTCGCCTGTTTGCGCCAAGTTGCGCCAGCCATGTGATTGGTCTTCCAATGCCGCTACAGCAGCTACGGGTCCCGCACGGGAATTTTGATCCTGCGTTACGGCGCCGGCTTGCTGGCGCAGATGCGCCAATTCCTCTTGAAGTGCCGCACGGTCGGAGGCCACCTGTGCGTCATATTCCCCACGCTCGAGAATCTTTGCATAAAGCGAACTCAGCGCCTGGCTGGCTTCCACCAGCAAACCGTGGGCGGTTGTCAACGCATGCGCTGCAAAGGCATTGCCGCCAGAGAAGCTGTCATCCTGCGGCGAATAGAGTTCGCCTACCGCCAGAAGCACGCCCGATGCGCGGTTAAGCGCCGAGCCCAATGCCTCCAGATCATATGTTTCAGTGAGTTCGTTCAAGTTTCGGCCGCCTGCGAATTGCGACGCCACTCAAGCCCGTCTTCATCAGACCGGACCCAACCAACAATCATGGTAGCCCCCTTAAGATCCCCGCGATTTCCATAGCATAGTGTGAAAAAACACCGAGAGGCTTGTTTAAGTTATTGAAATTAAAAATTTAATTAAATCAACTGAAAGCACACCCAGAGTGGGGCGTTGCGCCTCGTGATTCTCAGGCAAGAATTTGCCCTGCGATTCCCATCCTCGGCGCCAGGCATGCCCGGCCTTGCTTACAACCCGCTGGCAACGGACGAGAATGTTGCCTCGAGGCCTGAGGAAACGGATGGCATCACGGCAACCAGCGCCAAGCCTATGGCGGCGACAATAAGGCCATATTCGATGGCGGTCGCGCCGGACTCGTCTCTGAGAAAAGTGAACATGTTGTGGCTCCTGGAGTGGGGTAGGATCCATGTCACGCCAGCCCCAGCTTGCGACCATGGCTGCGCGTCCACACAATTCATCTTAGATTTTAGATGTCACCGGAATCTCACTTGATTGGCTAAAGTTTTATCCAAATACCCGGATATTTTTTTATGATTGCGGCGCTGGTTAATGGGCTCGTCCAAATAGAACAGGGAGCCTCGCGGCCCCCTGCATTTGATGTGATTTGGATATCTTCAGCCGAGCACTTTCTCCGCCGGCACATAGTCATAGCCGAGATCATTGGCGACAGCCTTGTATGTCACCTTGCCACCCGCAACATTGAGGCCGTTGCGCAGGTGAATGTCGTCCGTCAGCGCCTTCTTCCAGCCCTTGTTCATGATGGCAAGGCCGAAGGGCAGGGTGGCATTGTTGAGCGCGTAAGTGGAGGTGCGCGCCACTCCGCCCGGCATGTTGGCCACACAATAATGAATGACACCATCGACCACATAAGTTGGCTCAGCATGGGTGGTGGCCTTGGAGGTCTCAGCGCAGCCGCCCTGGTCAATGGCAACGTCCACCAGAACCGCACCCGGCTTCCAGTCTGCCAGCATCTTCTTAGTGACAAGCTTTGGCGCCGCCGCGCCGGGGATCAAGACGCCGCCGATGACAAGATCTGCACTGGCACATTCTTCTTCCACCGCGCCTTGTGTGGAATAGATTGTCTTGAGCTGCGTGCCGAAGCGCGCCACCAGTTCCTCCATGCGGTCCGTCGATTTCTCGATGATGGTGACATCAGCTCCAAGGCCCAATGCCATGGCCGCCGCATTGGTGCCGACAACGCCACCGCCGAGGATCACCACCTTTGCCGGTGCAACGCCGGGAACGCCGCCCAAGAGCACGCCACGTCCGCCTTGTGCCTTCTCGAGCGAATGGGCGCCTGACTGCACCGACATGCGGCCCGCCACCTGGCTCATGGGTGCAAGCAACGGCAATCCGCCCCGCGCATTGGTCACCGTTTCATAGGCAATGCAGATAGCACCGGACTTCACGAGGTCCTTCGTCTGCTCCGGATCGGGCGCAAGATGGAGATAGGTGTAAAGGATCTGGCCCTCGCGCAGCATCTTGCGCTCGACCGCCTGCGGTTCCTTCACCTTAACGATCATCTCCGCCTTGGCGAAAATTTCCTCCGCAGTCGGAACGATTGTCGCGCCCGCCTTCCTGTAATCGTCATCCGTATTGCCGATGCCGGCGCCGGCATTGGCCTGTACCATCACCTTGTGGCCATGGCGCACGGCTTCGTTAACCGAGGTTGGCGTCATGCCTACCCGATATTCATGGTTCTTGATTTCCTTCGGTACGCCGACGAGCATTTTTGTTCCTCTCCAAATACGTGGCGCGAAGATAGCTCACCTCATCTGAAATGAAATTCGCCTGCGTGCCCGCCGCAGGCCGGAAGGTTGAAGAAAATTCGGAAAAATGGCATATTTTTGGGATGAAATCAGAGAATCTCGACAAAACGGACAAGATCATTCTTTCCGCCCTGCAGCGCCAAGGTAACATGCCGCTTTCGGAGCTGGCTGAATTGGCGGGGCTTTCCGCATCCTCCTGTCATCGCCGCGTCAAGCTTTTGGAAGTGCGAGGCATCATCACTGGCTACACGGCGGCGCTTGACCGCAAGCAGCTCGGCCTTGCCAATGAGTTTTTTGTGGAAGTCTCGCTCATCGCGCAATCAGAAGACACGCTGGAGAAGTTCGAGAAAGCCGTGCAGCGCGTTCCGGAGATCCTTGAATGCCATCTGATGAGCGGTCAGTTCGACTATCTCTTGCGCGTCATCGCCAAGGATGCCGAGGACTATGAGCGCATCCATCGCACGAGGCTGGCAAGGCTTCCCGGTGTGCAGCGCATCCAGTCCATGCTGGCGCTGCGCACCGTGAAGGATTGGGGCGGCTATCCGGTTCTCTGAGCCGTCACCTGCTGATCCCGCCACAGCATCAGAAGCCCCGCCGCAATGACAACGGCCATGCCCATCCAGGTGACGGCGTCCGGAAAATCACCGAACAGCACGAGACCATAACCCACCGCCCAGATCATCGCAGTGTACTCAAACGGCGCCACGAAATTGGAGGGCGCCGATTTGTAGGCGAAGGTGAACAGCACTGAGCCGAAGGCCGCCATCACGCCTGTAGCCGCAATCAATCCGAAATCGAAAAGCGAGGGCCAGACAGCCGGACGAGACAGGAACGCCAGACTCTTGTGGAAAGAGAGATCGGCGGTCGCAGCGTTGAAAAGAACAAACAGCAGAACAGAGACAACGAAATAAACGGCGTTCTGGATATTTGCGATAGCAATGGGAGGAACCACTTGCGCATAGCGCCGCCCCATCATCTGCCCAACGGCATAGGCCAAAGCAGAATAGAGCGCGAGGAAACTGGCGGGCTCGAAGGCGTCCGTCCCCGGCCTAACCATGACAAGAACGCCGATGAAACCCGCAATCATCGCAAGCCAGCGATAGATCGGCACATGCTCGCCAAGATAAGGCCCCGCAAGCATGGCAACGAAGAAGGGCATGGTGAAATAGATGGCAACGCCATTGGCTATGGGCATCGCCGCGATGGAAAGAATGAAGGCATAATAGCCAGAACACAGCACAAGCCCGCGCACCACCAACGGCCAGAACAGTGAGGTGCGCAATGCGGAAAAGCCGTCCGTCATCGCCAGCATGATGGCAAGAATCGCGCCGCCAATCACGCCACGGATCATCACAGCCTCATAGGCTGGAAAGGAACCGGCGAGCGACTTGACGATGGCATCCTGCGCAGCCGCAAAACCGACGGCCAGCATGGCGAGCAATGCCGCCTTCATCCGGTGGTCTTCTGGCAATGTCACTTGAGGGTCTTTGCCGTCTCAGCTAGCAGCTTGATGCCGGGTTCGATCTTCTCATCGGCGATGGACGAGAATGCCAGCCGGAAGAAATTGCGCGGCTGATTCTTCGCGGCAAAGGTAAGCCGCATGGGCTCGATGAAGATGCCTTTCTTGAGCGCTTCCTGCTGCAATACCTCGCTGTCGATACGCTCCGGACCCTTCACCCAATAGGCGGTGCCGCCGAATGTGGGGCTGTGCGCTGAAAGCGGCATATGCCGGTCCAGCGCCTTGCCCATGATCTCCCAGCGCTCACGGTATGCCTTGTGCAGGCGGCGGATCAGCGTGTCGTGATGGCCGAGTGAGAGAAAGAGCGCCGCCGTGCGCTGGTTATTGTTGGGCGGATGGCGCACCATCAAGCGCCGCAGGACCCGCGCCTCGGCAATCAGTTTCTTCGGTCCCACCATGAAGCCGAGACGCAAACCGGGAAATGTCGTCTTGGAGAGCGAGCCCACATAGATGACACGGCCGTCATCATCGAGGGACTTGAGCGCGGGGCACGGCTCATTCACATAATTGGTCTCGAATTCATAGTCGTCTTCGATGATGATGAAGTCCTTCTCCCGCGCCTTGGCGAGAAGCGCCATACGCCGCTCCAGCGGCATGGTGACAGTTGTCGGGAACTGGTGGCTCGGTGTGGTGAAGACAAGGTCTACCTTGTCGAGATCAGGCGACAGAGTGAGCCCCTGGTCATCCACCTTGATGGGCATGATGGCATTGGTGTGCAATGCAAAGATGTGGCGCACATCCGGAAAGCCCGGCTCCTCCATGCCGACGCGCGTAGTCTCGTCGACCAACAATTCGCCAAGAAGGAAGAGGGAATTCTGCGCACCGAGTGTGACCAGGATTTCGTCGTCACTCGCCATGATGCCGCGCCGCGGCAGAATGCGCCTGCGGATCTGCTCCACGAGCAACGGATCATCGTAAGACCAGGTGTCGTTCGTCCATGCGCCGAGCCACTTCTTGCCCAGCGCCTGCCGGTTGCATTCGCGCCATTCAGCCAGCGGGAAAAGATTATGATCCACCTGTCCGTAAATGAATGGATAGGGCAGGTTCTGCCAGTCCAGCGGCTTCACCCAGATTTCCAAGTTTGTTAGCTGATGCTTGAGGCGCTTCTCCCAGGCAACATTGCTTTGCTGCTGAGGCCGTGGCTTCAGCGGTTTCTTGTTCAGCGCGCTGTCGGCCAGGGCCTTGTCCGCCACATAATAGCCCGAGCGTTCCCGCGCCACGAGATAGCCGTCATCCAGCAGCCCTTGATAGGCCAGCACGACAGTGTTGCGCGACACGCCCAGCGACTTCGCCATGCGCCGCGTCGAGGGGATGGGTTCGGATTGGTCCAGATTGCGGTCCAGAATCGCCGAGACCAGCGCTTCCCTGATCTGCGTCTGAAGGCTCGCATATTCGCCACGCCGTAGATGTATCAGCCAGTCGCGCACGGTGGTTCCACCTGTTGGTTCCGGAGGGTGAGAAAACTGGTCCTATCATGGGTCCAATTCGCTGACTAGTATGGTGCGGCGATTGAAGCATTCGGGACTTGTATGGGCCAACCCAAGATCAACCTGTCCATCAAGACCTGGGACCAGGTGAAAACCACCACCTGCTACATGTGCGCTTGCCGCTGTGGCATCAAAGTCTATCTCAAGGACGGTCAGGTCAAATATATCGAGGGCAACCGCGACCACCCTGTGAATAAGGGGGTCATCTGCGGCAAAGGCGCCGCCGGCATCATGCAGCACACCTCGCCCGCGCGCCTCTCAAAACCCTTGCTGCGTGTCGGTGAGCGGGGCGCCGGTGAGTTCAAGGAAATCGAATGGGAGGAAGCGCTCGCCATCGCCACCTCATGGCTGAAGGAAGTGCGGGCAACCGACCCTAAAAAACTTGCCTTCTTCACAGGCCGAGACCAATCCCAAGGCCTGACCGGCTGGTGGGCCTCGCAATTCGGCACGCCCAATTATGCAGCCCATGGCGGCTTCTGTTCCGTCAACATGGCGGCGGCGGGGCTCTATACCTATGGCGGCTCCTTCTGGGAATTCGGCGAGCCAGACTGGAAGCATACAAAATACTTCCTGCTCTTCGGCGTGGCAGAAGACCACGCCTCGAACCCCATCAAGACCGGCATCGGCAAGCTCAAGGGCAGGGGCGCGAAATTTGTGTCCATCAATCCGGTGAAGACGGGCTATTCCGCCATCGCCGATGAGTGGGTCGGCATCCGCCCTGGCACCGATGGCCTCTTTGTCGGCGCGCTGACCCATGTGCTGCTCGAGCACCAGAAGATCGATGGCGACTATCTCACGCGCTACACCAATGCGCCCTGGCTCATCATTGAGAACCCCGGCGGCCCCGATCACGGCCTTGTATTGCGCAATGATGCTGGAACACCGCAGGTATGGGACGAGGCGGCAGGCCATCCAAAGGTGGCCATGACCTTCGGCTCCACACCGTCGCTCATGGGGCGCTTCACGCTGGCCGACGGGCGAAAAGCGGTAACGGCTTTCACTCTCATTGCTGAACGCTTTCTGTCGCAGGAATACGCGCCGGAAACGGTTTCTGCGCGCTGTGGCGTGTCAGCGGCAACCATCAGGCGCATTGCAGCGGAGCTCGCAGACGTCGCCTTCAATCAGGCCATCGAGCTTGATGTTCCGTGGACGGATTATCTGGGTAGGCAGTATGCGAAGACACTTGGGCGTCCCATCGCCATGCATGCCATGCGCGGCATCTCCGCCCATTCCAATGGCTTCCAGACCTGCCGCGCCATTCATCTCTTGCAGATCATGCTGGGCACCATCGATGTGCCAGGCGGCTCCCGCTACAAGCCGCCATTCCCCAAGGCAACGCCGCCCCATGTGAAGCCTGCCGGAAAGCCGGGGCAGGTGGCGCCCAACAAATCGCTCCCTGGTCCGCCCCTCGGTTTTGTCACGGGGCCGGACGACTTACTGGTGGATAGCGAAGGCACGCCTCAGCGCATCGACAAGGCCTATTCATGGGATGCGCCTCTCGCCGCCCATGGCCTTATGCATATGGTCATCAACAATGCGGCGAAGGGCGATCCCTACACCATTGATGTGCTCTTCATGTACATGGCCAATATGGGCTGGAACAGCGCCATGAATGTGCCCGATACTATCGCGGCGCTCACGGCAAAGAAGCCCGACGGCTCTTACGTCATTCCGAAGATCATCTATTCCGACGCCTATGCCTCGGAGACCGTGCACTACGCTGATCTCATCCTGCCCGACACGACCTATCTCGAGCGCTGGGACTGTATCTCCATGTTGGATAGGCCGATCTCGGAAGCCGATGGCCCAGCGGATTCCATCCGCCAACCTATTGTGGAGCCGGACCGCGATGTGCGTCCCTTCCAGACGGTGTTGCTCGATCTTGGTCATCGCCTCGGCTTGCCCGCGATGTGCGACGTCGATGGCAGCGCGCGTTATCCCGGTGGCTATGCCGACTACATTGTCAATCACGAGCGTGCGCCGGGTTTGGGCCCCTTGGCGGGTTTCCGTGGCAAGGACGGAACCGCTGCAGGGCGTGGCGCGGTCAATCCCAACCAGCTCAAGGCCTACATCGACAATGGTTGCTACTGGTATCATGAGCTGCCGGAACACATGCGCTACTACCGCAATGTGAACTGGGACTATCTCGATTGGGCCACCTTCTTCGGTTTCATGGGAAGGCCCGAACCCATCATTCATCAGCTCTATTCGGAGACGCTGCAGAAATTCCGTCTCGCCGCCGAAGGTCACGGCAAGATGACGGCACCCGCGCAACACCGCGAGCGCATTGCAACTTATTTCGATCCCATTCCCTTCTGGTATCCGCCTTTCGAGGAGGCGATGGTGAGCGAGAGCGAATTCCCCATGCATGCCATCACGCAAAGGCCCATGGCCATGTATCACTCCTGGGGTTCGCAGAACGCCTGGCTTCGCCAGATCTTTGGCCGCAACTGGCTCTACATCCATGAAAAGCGCGCCGCCGCATTGGGCGTTGCTGATGGCGATTGGGTGACCGTCACCTCACACCACGGCGCAATCAAAGCGCAGGCAAAACTGATGGACGGCCAGAACGAAGACACGGTCTGGACCTGGAATGCCATCGGCAAGCGCTCCGGCACCTGGGCCCTCGACAAGGACGCGCCCGAATCCAAAAAGGGATTCCTGCTCAACCACTTGATCAGTGACCTTCTCCCGGAACGCGAAGGTGGCTACCGCTATTCCAACAGCGACCCCGTGACAGGCCAGGCTGCCTGGTATGATCTCCGCGTGCGCGTCGAGAAATGCAAAGACCAGCGCGACGAAAGCGCGCCGCAGTTTGGCGTAATGGCCAATTTGGGTGTCGGGAAATGAACATGAAGTCAGACACCCCCTCCCGGCTTCGCCGTACTCCCCCGCCTGCGGCGAGGGAGAGAAAATATTTCTCCCTCAGCTTTGCTGGGGGAGTACCCCGCAGGGGGGAGGGGGTGTTGCCGAAATGACTTCTCTCCCAACCACGACACAAAAGAAACTCGGCCTCATCATCGACCTCGATACCTGCGTCGGCTGCCAAGCCTGCGCCACCTCCTGCAAGGAATGGAACACGCAAGGCTATTCCGCGCCGCTGAACGATGACCGCCCACGCTCCGCCGAACCCATGGGTGTGTGGCTCAATCGCGTTCATGGTTATGAGGTGAGGGAAGAGGGCAGGGACGACAGCCGCATCGTGCATTTCCCGCGCTCCTGCCTGCATTGTGAGGACGCAGCTTGCGTTACGGTTTGTCCCACCGGCGCATCCTACAAGCGTGCCGAAGATGGCATCGTGCTGGTCGATCCTGAAACCTGCATCGGCTGCAAGCTCTGTTCCTGGGCCTGCCCCTATGGCGCGCGTGAATACGACTACACCCACGGCGTCATGAAGAAATGCACGCTTTGCGTCGACCGCATCTACAATGAAAATCTCGATGAGAGTGATCGCGTGCCGGCCTGCGTGAAAGCCTGCCCCACAGGTGCGCGCCATTTCGGCGACTTGGGTGATGCAAATTCTGCTGTGTCACAACTCGTCGCCGATCGTGGCGGCTATGATCTGATGGCCGACATGGGATACAAGCCCACCAACAAATATCTTCCGCCGCGCGCGCGCCGCGACACTGCGTCATTTGCTGAAGCCATGCCGAAAAGCGACGGCAGTGCCATGGAGAAACTTTTCGCCTGGGCCGACAAGCTGTTGAGTAAGCAGACGGCCGCCAGTGCCTCTCCATCCAGCGATCATCCGGAAAGGCTGGAGGGATAATCGTGAACTGCAGCAACAACCAAATTCGTCATCCCGGCGAAAGCCGGGACCCATTTGTGAATTGCCGCGAGGGAACTACGACAATTCCATTTGGTGGCTGTGCTGCTGCAAGCGATTCAGTAGGCCCCGGCTTTCGCCGGGGTGACGAATGTGTTGACGTGACGATTCAATGAATCCCGCCTATTCCGTCATCCTTTTCACCACAGCCTCGGGCGCGGGCTATGGCCTGCTGTTCTTCCTGGGCCTTGTCGGCATTTCCCATGGCAAGGCATCGTCTCTTGCCTTCGCCGCGGCGACAATCTTCGTGGCATTGAGCCTCATCACCATCGGCCTTCTGTCATCGACATTTCACCTCGGCCATCCGGAGCGAGCCTGGCGCGCTTTTTCACAATGGCGCTCGTCCTGGCTGTCGCGCGAAGGAATCCTGGCAGTGGCGACCTATCCCATCGCTTTGCTCTTCGCGCTGTGTTGGTCTGGCATTGTCGATTGCCCGCGTGCAATCGCCCCGCTAGGTGTGGCGACAGCAATCATGTGCATCGCCACAGTCTATTGCACCGCCATGATCTACGCCTCGCTCAAGACCATCCGCCAGTGGAAACATGCACTCACCGTTCCGGTCTATCTCGCCTTCGCATTGGCCACAGGCGCATGCCTTCTAGCTGCAATTGCGGTTCCATTTGGGCGACTTCAGGCTGTGCAGTTGATAATCGCAGCAGTAGCCGTTGTTGCAGTCATTGTTCTCAAATTTTTCTACTGGCGCAGCATTGATGCGGAACCGCGCACCCGTACCATGGGGCACGCCACTGGACTTGGCGAAAACGTCCGCCAATGGGAAGTGCCGCACACCGCGATCAATTTCGTGCAAAAGGAAATGGGCTTCGTGGTGGCGCGCAAGCACGCTCAGCGGCTCCGCAATCTTACGCTCCTGCTCTTGGCGCTGGCCCTCATCAGTGTGCTGCTGGCGTGGCTGATGCCGCCTTTTACCGTCCTCGCAGCCTTGCTTTCACTCGCTGCCGCAGCAGTGGAACGCTGGCTGTTCTTCGCCGAAGCCGAACATATCTCCATGCTCTACTACGGCCTTCCCAAGGCCTGATCCCGCCCCTTTCGCATCACTTTCGCACATGCCGTTAACGCCTTGTTAACCATCTTGGGGGCTAATCAGGCCGCTGGGGTGCGTTGCGTAAAGGTGGATCAAGTGTCAGTCATGTCGTCGTCTCGCGTTTCCCTGCGTCTCCTGGGCCGCTCCTACTTGGCCTTTGTACTTGCGCCGGAAGCGCCATTTTCGGATTGGCTCGCAGAGCTCGATGCTCGTCTGCCCCGCCAATCGGAATTCTTCACCAACCGTCCCATCATCGCCGATCTTTCCTCGCTCATTCCAACCGCGAGTGAAACCGGGGAAGTGATAGATGCCATTGAGAAGCGCGGGCTCAGGCTCGTTGCCGTCGAGGGCGTTGATCCTGGATGGCTGCCTCCCAGGCTCGCGCCCTTGCCAGGTGCGCCCATGCCGGCAGGCATGTTCTCGCCGGACGGGCCCACGGGCCAAGTGCCGCCGCGTGCCAGCCGCTTCAAGTTCGATCAGGTGCAGGAAGAGAAGAAACCTTCCAGCCTTTTACTCGAGGAGCCGCTCCGCTCCGGTCAGTCCCTGATCTTTCCGCAAGGCGATGTCACCATCATCGGCTCGGTGGCTTCGGGTGCAGAGATCATCGCCGGCGGTTCCATCCACGTCTATGGAACGCTGCGGGGCAGGGCCTTCGCCGGCACCAGCGGCAACCCCAAGGCGCGCATCTTCTGCAACAGGTTCGATGCCGAGCTGCTCGTCATCGACGGCCTTTACAAGACCGCAGATGATTTTGAACCGCAACTCCTTGGCGCGCAGATTCAGGCGCACCTCGATCGCGATGTCTTGAACATCGAAGCTTTTCACTAACACCAACACGGCGACAATCAATTCACAGATTCACATTCAGGAGAATGAACATGTCTAAAGTCATCGTCGTGACGTCCGGAAAAGGTGGCGTCGGCAAGACGACAACAACGGCAGCGCTGGGCGCTGCCCTGGCGCTGCAGGGAAAATCCGTCGTTGTCGTTGATTTCGATATCGGCCTGCGCAACCTCGATCTTGTCATGGGGGCCGAGCGCCGCGTCGTCTATGATCTCATCAGTGTCACCCAGAACCAGGCCAAGCTGCACCAGGCGCTTATCCGCGACAAGCGCATGGAGAACCTCTGGCTGCTGCCTGCCTCGCAGACCCGCGACAAGGATGCGCTCAGCGAAAAGGGCCTCACCAAGCTGATGAAAGAACTGCGTGGGCAGTTTGATTACATTGTTTGCGACAGTCCCGCCGGCATTGAACGCGGTGCGCTCATGGCCATGCGCCACGCCGATGAAGCAGTCGTCGTCACCAATCCGGAAGTTTCCTCGGTGCGCGATAGCGATCGCATCATCGGCCTTCTCGATTCGAGGACCGAGGTTGCCGAGAAGGGCGGCCGCGTTGACAAGCACTTGCTCATCACCCGCTATGATGAAACCCGCGCTGGCCGCGGCGACATGATGAAGATCGATGACGTGCTCGACATTCTCTTGGTGCCGCTTCTCGGTGTGATCCCGGAAAGCGAGCAGGTGCTGCGCGCGTCCAACCTTGGCCAGCCGGTGACATTGGCAAGCCCGCTTTCCGCGCCGTCGCGCGCTTACAATGATGCCGCGCGGAGGCTCATGGGAGAGGCCGTCGCCATGAATGTGCCAAGGGAACGCCACGCGCTCATTGCCAAGATCTTCGGAGGGAGGGCTGCATGAGTCTGTTTTCGCGCTGGTTCGGCCCGCGCCCGCCGAAGGAGGAAACAGCGCCTGTCGCCCGCGAAAGGCTGCAGGTCCTCCTCGCCCACGAACGGCGGAAGCCCGGCGAACCCAACCTGCTGGGATTGATCAGGGATGACATCATCGCCGCCATCACGCGCCATGTGCACGTGGGGCCGGATGCTGTGAAGGTGAAGGTTGATCGCCGCAAGACGGTCTCCACCATGCGGATCTCGCTGGATTTGCCGACTTAAGCTTCCATTTCATCTCCCGTTCACGCGGGAGGTGGGACTGCCGAAGGCAGGCGGGAGAGGGCCCTCTGTCCGGCTGCTCTACGCTCCACCGGACACCTCTCCCGCAAGCGGGCGAGGAGAGTCTTTCCATCTTGGCATTGGGTCAAAGTATCTATATAAAGACTTCTTTATATAGTTTGAGGACCAACCATGCCCCGTCAATCCTTCACGGAAGCCCTAGCCGCACGCCCTTGGCTTTTGGCCGATGGCGCCACGGGCACGAACTATTTCCAGATGGGGCTGGTCTCCGGCGATGCGCCGGAAATGTGGAACTTTGAGCATCCCGAGCGCGTGCGCTCGCTGCATCGCCGCTTCATTGAGGCCGGCGCCGACATCGTGCTCACCAACACCTTCGGCGGCAATCGCCATCGCCTGAAGCTGCACAATGCGCAGGATCGCGTGCGCGAGATCAACATCGCCGCCGCCAAGAATGCCAGAGCTGAGGCCGATGCTGCAGGCCGCGATGTCTATGTCGGTGGCTCCATTGGTCCCACCGGTGAAATCTTCATGCCCGTCGGCACACTGCCGCACGAGGAAGGCGTTACGGCCTTCGCGGAGCAAGCTCATGCGCTGAAGGAAGGCGGCGTCGATGTGCTGTGGATCGAGACCATGTCGTCGGAGGAGGAACTGCGCGCTGCCGTTGAAGGCGCATCGGAAGCAGGCCTTCCCATCGTCACCACCATGAGCTTCGACACCAACGGCCGCACCATGATGGGCATCACGCCCACGGCCTTCGGTGCGCTCACCGCATCGCTGCCGCACCAGCCCGTGGCGATCGGCGCCAATTGCGGCGTCGGTGCCTCGGAACTCGTGGCAACCGTCATGGGCATCACCGCGGCGCGTCCCGATGCGCATGTCGTCGCCAAGGGCAATTGCGGCATCCCGCAATACCATGACGGTCATATCCACTACACCGGCACGCCGGAATTGATGGCTGAATATGCGCGCATCGCGCTCGACGCTGGCGCCAAGATCATTGGCGGCTGCTGCGGCACCTCACCGGAACATCTCGCCGCCA
>JBIOWL010000454.1:0-7104 GCA_044868645.1 Aestuariivirga sp. | reverse complement strand
CGGTGGAAAACCGCCCATTTCCTACTAAATTGACTCTCATGTACCAAGCCACAACCGAAGACATCAGGGTCACGGTCCAGCCACATTTCTTAGAGGGGCAAACCAAGCCCGAGGAAGGCCGCTATGTCTGGGCCTATACGGTGACGGTTGAGAACCTCGGTTCGGAAACGGTGACGCTTCTCACCCGCCACTGGATCATCACCGATGGGCTGGGGCGTAGGCAGGATGTGCGCGGTGATGGCGTGGTTGGCGAACAGCCCACGCTGCAACCCGGTCAGCGCTTTCAATATACCAGCGGCTGCCCGCTTGGCACGCCTTCCGGCATGATGGTCGGGAGCTACGGCATGGTGTCCGCCGCGGGGCGGCCCTTCGATGTGGCGATCCCCGCCTTTTCACTCGATTCCCCTCACGACCAGCACAGCGTCAACTGAATGACATTTCCTGCCACGACCGAAGACATCCTCGCCAAACTCGTCTCCTTCGACACTACCAGCCGCGAAAGCAATTTTCCGCTCATCGCATGGGTGGAAAACTATCTTGACAGCTTTGCCGTGCCTCACATCCGCGTGGATTATGAGGAAGCTCGCAAGACCAATCTCTATGCCACCATCGGGCCGGATGTGGCAGGCGGCATCGTGCTTTCAGGGCATACGGATGTGGTGCCGGTAGATGGCCAGAAGTGGTCGAGCGATCCTTTCACAATGGTAGAGAAGGACGGGTTGCTGTATGGGCGCGGCACCGCCGACATGAAGGGATATCTCGCGGCGTGTCTGGCGCTCGTTCCGCATTTCAAGTCGCTCAATTTGAAAGTGCCGATCCATCTGGCATTTTCATGCGATGAGGAAGTGGGCTGCCGGGGCGTGCGCCCGCTGGTCGAACATCTGAGGACTCACGTGAAGAAGCCTGCGGCAGTGATCGTCGGCGAGCCTACCAACATGCAAGTGGTGAACGGCCACAAGAGTGCCGTGCGCTTCCAGACGGAAGTCACGGGGCATGAAAGTCATTCGGCGCTGACTGACAGGGGCGTCAATGCCATCATGGTGGCGGGCGAGATCATCAGCGAGATCAGCAGGCTTCGCGAGGAGCTGATCACCACGGGCGATCCGTCGGGCCGCTATGATCCGCCCTATTCTACCATCCATATCGGCATGATCAGCGGCGGCACGGCGCAGAATATCGTACCGAGGAACTGTTCCTTCGGCTGGGAGACGCGGCTTCTTCCCGGCGCCGATGAGGAATTCGTGCCGCGCCGCTTGGAAGCACTGAAAAAGAAACTGGAACCGGCCATGAAAGCGGTTTCGAAACAGGCCGGCATTTTGACGGAGCGCAAGAATTCGGTGCCGGGCCTTGCAGCGGATAGGGAGTCACTGGCCGAACAACTGGCGCTTCAGTGTACACATTCCAACAGCACGCATACGGTTTCCTATTGCACGGAGGCGGGGCTGTTCCAACAGGCCGGCATCCCCGCCGTGGTGTGCGGGCCGGGCTCCATCGAACAGGCGCACAAGCCGGATGAATTCATTGCGATCAGTGAGTTGCGGAAGTGCGAGGTGTTTCTGAAACGGCTGGCGCAGAGGTGCTGCTAAAATAATTCGACACCCCTCCCCGCTTTGCGGTACTCCCCCAGCGAAGCCGAGGGAGAGGGGGATTGAAATGCCATAATTGCTTTCCCAGATATCCGCGCGTTGGAGGTCTCACCCATGCCCATGCTTCTTTTCATCTTGAATGTGTTGTGGTTCGTGCTCGGTGGTTTCATTGCAGGCCTTGCCTGGATTCTGGCCGGTATCATCATGGCGATCACCATTATCGGCATCCCATGGGCGCGCTCCTGCTTCATGCTGGCGCGCTTTTCCTTCTGGCCCTTCGGCTATGACATCATCGCCCGTGATCAGTTGACGGGCGAGGAAGACCTGGGCACCGGCGCGCTAGGCGTCATCGGCAATGTGATCTGGTTCGTGCTGGCGGGCTGGTGGCTTGCTATCGGCCATATCGCGGCAGCTATCGGCCTTGCCGTCACCATCATCGGCATTCCTTTTGCCTGGCAGCATGTGAAGCTGGCCATCGCTTCGCTGTTTCCTGTTGGCAAGACTGTGGTCTCAACCGATCGGTTGTGGACGCCGGCATCGGCGGTTCACACGCCGCTCAAGCAAATTGCGAAGGCGTGAAGCGGTAGACGCTCGAGCAGAATTCACAGACGACCTCGATCGCGCCGTCTTTCACCATGTCGGCGCGATCTTCGGTTGAGAAACGCCGGAGCATTTCCGAAACAGTGTCCACTGAACAGGTGCAGTGCCGCTTGAGCTGGGTCTCGGGGTAAACGGTGACGCCATCCTCGTGATAGAGGCGGTAGAGCAAATCCTCAGCCGAGAGCGTGGGATCAAGAAGCTCATGGGGCTCAACCGTGTCGAGCAGGAGCTTCGCCTTCACCCAGTCGTCATGCTCCGCCACGATTTCAGCAATGCCCAAAGGCGCATCACCTGAAGAAAGGGGAATGGGAGAGATGCCGCCTTCGCGCGGCAGATGCTGCACGAGAATAGCGCCAGCCCGCCAATGGGCCGCCTTGTCGCCGCGCAGTTGCAGCGGGCCCGCCGCAAGCTTGAGGCGGGTCGGGATCTGTTCCGACTTCTGGAAATACTCATGGGCGGCATCGGCGAGCGTGCCTTTGCCCAATGCCACGATACCCTGATAGCGCTCCATGTCGGTGCCTTGGTCCACCGTCATGGCAAGATAGCCCTCGCCCAGCAATTGTTGCTGCAGCGGTGCGGCGCCAAGGGCCGCCACTTTATCCTTGTCAAAACGAGCAACGCCCCGCACGCCATCAGGGGCCTGGAAATCGGCCACCAGCATGTTGACAGGGCCTTCCGTCTTGGTCTGCAGGATGAATTTGCCATCGAATTTCAGTGTGGTGCCGAGCAACGCCGCCAGGGCAATCGCTTCCGCAAGAATGGAAGAGATTGGCGGTGGATAGTCGTGGCGCGAGAGAATGTCATCGATGACAGACCCCAGCCGCACCACGCGGCCGCGCACGCCAAGCGGTTTCACCTCAAAGGGGAGAACCGTATCGATTGGATCAATCACAACAAACCAAAACAGTGCAGCAATATGGCCTTTTGAGCGTGCAGCCGGTTTTCCGCCTCGTCAAAGACGACGGATTGCGGCCCATCCATCACCTCATCCGTCACCTCTTCATTGCGGTGAGCAGGAAGACAATGCATGAAGATGGCATCGGGTTTCGCTTGCGCCATCAGCCGGGCATTAACCTGATAGGGTTTCAGGATATTGTGGCGGCGCGCACCATCCTCATCATGCATGGAAACCCAGGCATCGGTGATGACGCAGTCGCTGCCACGCACCGCTTCTTCGGGGTCGGCTGTTTCCATAATGGAAGCACCGGACTTTTTCGCCATGTCGATGATGTTGCGGCTCAGGGCAAATTCCGGCGGGCAGCCAAGGCGTAGGGAACCGCCAAGCTGCGCCACGCCTTGCACCCAGGAGGCGGCGACATTGTTGCCATCGCCGAGCCAGGCAACAGTCTGTTTGCTGACATCGCCCTTGCGCTCCTCAAGCGTGAGGATGTCGGCCATGACTTGGCAGGGATGGGTTTTGTCTGTGAGGCCGTTGATCACGGGGATGGTTGCGTGCTCGGCGAGATCCACGAGATTGGAATGGCGCGCGGCGCGCAACATGATGCCATCCACATAGCGCGACAGCACGCGGGCTGTGTCGGCGATTGTCTCGCCCCGTCCCAATTGCATGTCATTGGCGCTCAAGACGAGAACTTCGCCACCCAGCTGCCGCATGGCCATTTCAAAAGACACGCGGGTGCGCGTTGACGGCCTTTCGAAGACCAGCGCGAGCGATTTGCCACGCAAGGGTTCGCCCCACTCCTTCGCGCCTTTGGGCAAGCTTTTGCGCGCCGCCTTCATCCTGGCGGCATTGCTCAAGATGTGGCGCAGATCTTCGCGCGGTGTGCCTTGGATATCGAGAAAGTGCCGGGGCATGGCCTAAGCAGCACTTTGGTTTTGGCGCATCTTTTCTCTCACAGTTGTTTGCAACTGCTCGTCCGATGCGCTGGCCTTGAAAGAAACACAGGCACGCTCCAGTTTGCTCACGGCTTCATTCACTTCCGCTTCGCTGACGATGAGTGGCGGCAAAAGCCGCACCACATTGTCGCCAGCGCCGATCAGCAGAAGTTTTTCGGCGAGTGCGGCTGCCTGAAAATCGGTATTCTTGACGCGGCACTTGATGCCCATCATCAGGCCTTGCCCCCGCACATCTTCGATCACATCGGGATGATTATCCTTCAGGGCTGCAAGCTTCTGCTTCAGGAGCAGTGATTGCTTCAGCACGTTGTCGAGAAAACCCGGCGCTGTGATCACATCAACCACAGCGCTGCCCACCGCGGTCGCCAAGGGATTGCCGCCAAATGTGGAGCCGTGGGTGCCCGCCGTCATGCCTTGAGCAGCTTTCTCTGTGGCAAGACACGCACCGATAGGAAATCCACCACCCAGGCCCTTGGCGATCGCCATGATGTCTGGCGTTATGCCGGCCCATTCATGGGCGAAGAGCTTGCCGGTGCGGCCCATACCGCTTTGCACTTCATCGAGCAACAGCAGGATGCCGTGCTCGTCACAGAGCTTGCGGATGGCGCGCAGGCCTTCCGGCGGCAACGGGCGGATACCGCCTTCACCCTGCACGGGTTCGATCAGAATGCCTGCGGTTGTTTCATTGATGGCTGCCTTCAATGCCGCATGGTCACCGAAAGCAAGCTGATGGAAACCAGGCATGCGGGGTTCGAAGCCTTCAAGATATTTCTCATTGCCTGCAGCGGCGAGTGTTGCCAGGGTGCGGCCGTGGAAGGCTCCTTCGAAGGTGATGACGGTGTTGCGTTCCGGATGCCCATTCGCAGCATGATACTTCCGTGCCATCTTGATGGCACATTCAAGCGCTTCGGCGCCCGAGTTGCAGAAGAACACCGTGTCGGCAAAAGTCAACTCGATCAACTTCTTCGCCAGTTTCTCCTGGCCCGGCATCTGGTAGATATTTGACGTGTGCCAGATCTTCTTCGCCTGCTCGGTCAATGCCTCGACAAGTTTCGGATGCGCATGACCACAGGACGTCACGGCAACGCCTGCGCCGAAATCGAGATAGGCCTCGTCCGTTTCCGTGAAGACATAGGCTCCTTCACCGCGCACAAAGGCCACGGGTGCGCGGTTATAGGTCGGAAGCACTGACTGGATCATCACGGATATCTCACTGCTCAAAATTCAAAAGCGCCGGAACTGAGGCCGGCGCGCAACAAGCAACATATATGCGCTGCTTATCCACCGGTCAAATCAGCTCCACCTGTTGCTTTCGCGCGACACTCGGGCCGCAATTGCGAGGTGAGTCAAATCACCACATGTTCGGCGTAAGTGCTTAGAGGTTTAATTTTTCGTTACTCAAGAGGGCGCGGCCCAAATTTCGGCCAGAATCTGGGGAAAACGGGGGATATCGGACTTCATTCGGTTGCGAGTTCTACGCTGCACATAGTAGTGATCTTGGCGACAGAACACGAGATGTAGAGTTCCAAGTCAGTGTTGAGTTTGACTGCGCAGGATGAGGCAAAGTCCGGTGCATGGGGAAGGATTCGGGCATGAATGAGATTGCGGCTGCATTGGGCGGAGAGAAGCTCACCTGGACGGAAGACCGTGTCGAAGTGCTGAAGAAGCTCTGGGCGGAGGGCCTCAGCGCCAGCCAGATTGCAGCAAAGCTCGGCCATGGCGTCACGCGCAATGCGGTGATCGGCAAGGTTCACCGCCTCAATCTCGCAGGACGGCAGACGGCACCGCGCGCGCAATCGCCACGCACCGTGGCGCGCAAAGAGCGCGTACCCGGCATGGGCGGCATGCGTTCACCTTCACAGCCTTCGATGCCGACGGCCGGCGCCACTGCGCTCAAGAGCTATGCAAGCCCGCAGATCAATCCACGGCTTGCGCCGCTGCCGGAGCCTAAGCCATTGCGGCTTGTGGATCTGCCGAAGGATGGCCGCATCACCATTCTTCATCTCTCGGACAAGACCTGCAAATGGCCGATCGGCGATCCCAACCATGAGGATTTCTGCTTCTGCGGACATTCTCCGCGCGATGGCTCGCCCTATTGCGAATATCATGCGCGCATCGCCTATCAGCCCGCACAGGAAAGGCGCTTGCGCCGCGCATAAGGCTTCGGCTTCACTGCCGGGGTCATGGATGCGCACGAGACAATCGATCCCGGCATGCTGGCCTTTTACAAGGCCCTCTCTGCCAAGACTCCCGTTGGCTCCGAACATTGGCCGCTCGACAGGCAGCGCGCCACATGGAACGCGGTATGCGCGGAATTCCGTGCGCCCTATCCTGAGAGCATCGACGTTTCAGAAGTGAACGCCAATGGCGTTACCTGCCGCTTGTTCAAGCCAAAGGCAGTAAGGCTTTATCCATCGGTGATTTATGGACATGGCGGCGGCTGGGTGCTGGGCGGGCCAGACACACACAGCGACATGTGTGCCGAACTGGCAGAGGCCGCACAATGCGCCGTGCTGCTGCTCGACTACAGGCTGGCACCTGAAAATCCTTACCCCGCGCAGCTTGAAGACTCTCTCAAGGCCTGGCGCTGGGTACGGGAGAAAGGTGCGGTCCATGGCATGGACGCGACGCGCATCATCGCGGCAGGAGATAGCGCGGGCGGGCAGATGTCGGTGGCATTGGCGTTGGCACTGCGCGATCTCGGATTGCCGCCGCTTCATGGCATGGTGCTAATTTATCCGGTTTTGGGCGCGAACATGGAGACGGCGTCCTACATCCGCAATGCGAACGCGCCGTGCCTGACACGCGATGAAATGAAGTTCTTCCTTGAGAGCTTCCTTGGTCCGCACGGATCACCGTCATGGCACGATGAAAAGGCAGTGCCACTGTTGGCGGCGTCACTGGAAGGATTGCCGCCCGCCTATATCACAGTGGCAGGCCATGATCCGCTTTATGATGACGGCGTGATGTTTCATGAAAGGTTGTTGGCGGCGGGCATTCCCTCGACGCTGCGGCGCGAACCTGTGCTTGCCCATTCCTACATGCGAGCGCGCCATCACAG
>JBIOWL010000453.1:0-2371 GCA_044868645.1 Aestuariivirga sp. | reverse complement strand
GGCCGTTCCCGTCGTCCTTGGAAGTCGAAGCTCGTTGGTTCAAATCCAACCGCGCTGACCATCACCCATTTGAATGGCGTTCGCCAAATTCAAACTGAGACGCTATCCGGGATGACAGCGCCTATTCCTCTGGAATTTTCTCGCACTTGCTTGTGCTGAGCTCCGCCAGATCTTCCGTGCGCCGCCATTTGTCGGCGTGCGGCATCCACAGGAAAGCAAGGCCCTTGTCTTCCGGAAGCTCCACCTTCCAGCCGATGTCCTCGAAATTTGCATCGTCTTCGCCGATGCTTGTCAGCTGCTCAATAAAACTGCGGTCCTTGACCAGCCTGACGCTGAAGGCGCGCGCATCCGCCTGGCGGTCATTGAGGGCATAAGCCTGGCGGCCGTGCATGGTATAGACGGAGAGTGTCCAGTAGCCATCCGGCACCCGCATGGAAAGGCGCACCGGCCCCTGCGAGATATCATACCTGCACAGGATGACGAGGTCCGTCTCCGACACGAAGGGCATCAGCTTTGTCTGCAACTTCCCTTCGAGGATGGTGAACTGGTTGAGCTTCTGCTCCTTCAGGGCCGCGCCGATCCGGTCGTTGTAATTGCGCGACGGCACGAAGAGCACATAAGAAAGATGCGTGACCACGGCGATGAGCGCCGCGCTGACCAACCAGAAGATCGTTCTCACATCAGCACCACAACCGTTTCACCCGCGGCAGGGAAGGAGTCTTCGCCGCCTCGTCCTTCGCATCATTGAGCGCCAGATAGATCACATAGTCGCGTGAGCCTGAAAGGCCCAGCCAGTTTCCGGGCGCCGCGTTCTGGCTGACGGTGACGGTGAAGGCATTGTCATATTCGCGGATGATGGTGCCGGAGGAAATCGTCTTGACCTCATTGCCATTGTCCGCGCCGATCATCCACCAGCGCGCCTGCGGCGACTGGCCTTCGATCAGTGTCGTGCAGTCGGAACGCAATGAATTGCCGTCGTCATCGGCATCGCGGCGGAAAAGCCGGACATCCGTTGCCGGCTGCAGTTTGCCCCGCCACAGATAATGGCCCGATTGGTAGCTGCTCCACAAGCTGTCGCCGGAAATTCTCACTTCGCGCCAGTTATTGGCCGGAAGGGAAGCGCTTCCCGCCGCCCGGTCCAGCATCTGCCTGGCGCTGAACCAGCCGGCAAACAGGCCGAGGAAAAGGATAACAACTATGGACGAGAACCGGTGCATCTTCGAAACAGGGCGAAGTTAGACGATGATGCGGCGAAAGCAAACCGGAGATGCAGGAAAGGTGCGCGCAATTGATGTCAAATCAGCTTGCCCACTCTCTCATCTCTCCATGGGCCTCCCGGACTTGATCCGGGATCAACCGGCCCACCCAGACTGGGTCGGCGGATCAAGCCCGCCGATGGAGAATTTAGGGATTAGAAACTGAAGAACTTCTTCTTCTTTTTCTTCTTCTTGGGTTTGAACAGCGATTCGAGGAAATCGCCGCCCCGCGATTTCTTGCGCACATTGGGCTTGGGAAGAATAAGGCTGTCCCCGTCTTCCCCGTAGAGTGACTTGGCGCCGGACTCAGGCGCGGTGAGAACGCGCTGATCCTTCTGGAAGAGCGATGATATGTCATCAAGAATGTCGCGCGTTTCACCGTTGACCGCGACATCGGATGCATCGGGCGTTTCATCGGCGCCGGGCGCCAGGTTGACGGGCTCCGCCGCCGCAACGGCGGTGTAGGTGTCATCCAGCGGAATGCCGGCAACACTTTCGGGCGTAAGGCCGGTCTCTGCCACTTCCATGATGCGCTTCCAGGCAGGGGCAGGGATGCGCCCGCCCGTCACTTCATTCATCGGCGAGAAGTCGTCATTGCCGACCCATACGCCCGTGACATTGTGAGCCGTGAAGCCGATATACCAGGCATCGCGGTAGCTCTGGTTTGTGCCCGTCTTGCCGCCTTGCGGTGCAAATCCGAGATCGGCCCTGCGCGCAGTGCCAGCCTTGACCACTTGGGCCAGCATGGAATTGAGATCCGCGATGTTTTCTTCCGGCACGGCCTGCGGGGCAGGCGTGCTGTTGGCGCTGCGCGAATAGATGACATCGCCATTGGGTTTGCGGATTTCGAGAACGGCATAGGGCTTTGCCAGCTTGCCGCCGCCGGCGAAGGTCGCATATCCCGTCGTCAGGTCAAGCAGAGTCAGCGTGCTGGTACCCAGCACCATGGGAGCCCAGGTTTCAAGCTCGCCCTGGATCCCCACCTTATGCGCCGTTTCGATGATGGATTTGCGGCCAATGTCGATGGAGAGCCTGACCGGAACGGAATTGAGGGATTTGGCGAGCGCCGTGGTAAGCGTAACGCGTCCTTTATAGCTGTCGTTGTAGTTTCCGGG
>JBIOWL010000452.1:0-11066 GCA_044868645.1 Aestuariivirga sp. | reverse complement strand
TGGCGCAGCGGTTCATGACCACCTTCACGCCCTGTGCTTCAGCCAGCGCCGCCGCTTTGTCATCGCGGACTCCAAGCTGCATCCAGATCACCTTGGGTGGCGGTGAGAGGGCCAGTGCCTCCTCTGTCACGCCGAACGCCGCCTCCGGTTTTCGGAAGACATCGACCATATCCACCGCAACGGGAATATCCTTGAGCGCTGCGTAGGCCCTTTTGCCATAGAGTTCCTGGCCCGCCAGCGCCGGATTGACCGGAATCACATCATAGCCCTTGTCGAGCAGATATTTGAAAACGAGATTGGATGGCCGCACCACATTCGCCGAAGCGCCGACGAGCGCAATCGTTTTCACGCTCTGCAGAATGCTGCGGATGTAGTCGGGAGAATAGCTGTCGTGATTCATCAGGTGAGGTCAAGGCAGTTTGATATGCCCGTCTTTCGTGATCTTCACATAGGGATTGTGGGCCACCTCCCACAAGTGCCCATCCGGATCAGAGAAATATCCGGAATAGCCACCCCAGAACACTTTTTCCGCAGCTTTCACGAGCTTTGCACCGGCTGCAACGGCATGTTCCAGAATTGCATCGACTTCCTCTGGGCTTTCCGCATTCCAGGCAAGGCTCACGCCACGGAACACCGGCTGGGGCGCAGGCTTGATATTTGCATCATGCGCCAGCGCCTCATGGCCGAACACTGCAAGCACCACGCCGTTGATGTCGAAGAAACCAACATGCTCATTGCCCATGCTGCTTTCAGTGAGGCCAAGCTGCTTGTAGAATGCTTTGGCCCGCGCAACGTCTGATACGCCCAGCGTCACGAAATTAAGACGTGGTGTCATGGAAACGGCGGCCACTGCGGGTGGCGCTTGCTGATGAAGGCATCGAGGCCCTCGCAGGCCGCGCCATCCATCATGTTCTTGGCCATCACGCCTGCGGCAAGAGCATAGGCATCTGCGAGGGGCAAAGCCCGCTGGTCGTGATAAGTCCGCTTGCCGAAAGCGATGGCCGCCATGGATTTTGCTGCAATCTTTTCCGCCACCCCGGCCACATGCGCGCTCAGTTCATTCTGCGGCACAATGGCATTGATGAGGCCTGCACGATAGGCAAACTCTGCATCGTGAATCCCGCCGACAAGCAGCATCTCCATGGCGTGTTTTGATGAAACGGCGCGCGAAAGCGGCACCATCGGTGTAGAACAGAAAAGTCCGATATTGACGCCCGGCGTGCAGAACGAGGCGCGCGGGCTGCCATAGGCAAGGTCGCAAGTCGCCACGAGCTGGCATCCCGCAGCACTAGCAAGCCCGTCAACCTCGGCAATGAAGGCGCAGCGGTGATGGGCGATTTGCATCATCAGCTTTGCGCAGTTGCCGAAGATTTTTTCGAAATACGCCAATCCCTGGTCGCCATCGCTGCGGTGGGCCGTCAGTTCCTTGAGATTGTGTCCGGATGAGAATGCCTTTCCCGTAGAAGCGATGACGACGACCGCAATGTCACGGTCCGCTTCCGCATCGGACAAGGCGGCCGCGAGTCCATTCATCATGGCTTCGGAAAGGGAGTTGCGCGTGGCTTCATCAGAAAGCGTGAGGCGCATCACCCCGGCGCCGGTTTCACGCCGGACAAGTTCACTCATTCCACTTCTTCCGTTTCGAGCTGCTTGAGCTTTTCAGCATAGATGGGATCTGCTTTCAGTTCGGCGATGACCTTCTTGTTGTTCTCGGAAGGTATCATGGCATTGAGTGCGGCAATCATGCGCTCGCGCATGTCCTGCGCCATTTGTGTATCGGCCTTCAGTTCATCGATCTGCTGACGGATATCCGCCGTCTGGTCGTCGCTGAGATTGGCCAGCGCAAAGCTCAAGGTGGTCACCGCCGTGTTCCATTCATTGACGGTGGCAAAGCCCGCCGCCTTGATGTCGGCCTCAAAGGCTTTTCCCTGTGGTGCCTGATCAACGAAATCCTGCAGATTTTCGTAATTCTCCAGTTCCGCATCTTTGTATTTCTCGCTGACCAGGAGATAGGCATCGAGCGCCCGTTTTGCTTGATCCAGGGTGAGTTCAACCGTCTCAACGACGGGAATATCCCCCATCGAGAAATCGTCAACGCCTTCTTCGACTTCGTCATTGGTGGATGGCGCTTCCGGGATGGCTGGCGGCTCAGATGGTGTTGAAGGAACTTGCTGCTGGTCCTTGACCGGAGGAGCTGACGTTTGCTGGGCCATCTGCTGTTCCGTCTCTTCTGCCGCCTGCCAGGCATGGGCGGGCGAACCCATCAACAGGGCCACGGCCATCACTGCAGCGAGCACGGATAACTTCACCGTAGGTTTGTCCTTTTCCCAACTCTATCGAAGCAGTGGTAAATGCTCCACCGGAAAATAAGTTGCGAGCCCCAGGCATCCAAGCCGGAGCAAAGAATGTGGTATGTCCTTACCACATAAGAATCTTCCCCGGATTTCTTGACATTTGCCGCCGTACCGTGCATGAGCCGCGGCGAAAGCGCCAATTCCGAGTGGCGCTGTTGTTTTTGCAAGAACCAATCGAGAGACCCTTTCATGAAGACCTTTTCGGCGAAAGCCCAGGACATTCAGAAGCAGTGGGTGCTGATCGACGCAGATGGGCTTGTGGTGGGCCGCCTTGCCGCCGTCATTGCCAACCGTCTGCGCGGAAAGCACAAGACCACCTTCACCCCCCACATGGATTGCGGTGACAATGTCATCGTCATCAACTGCGAGAAGGCTGTCTTCACCGGCAAGAAATTGCAGCAGAAGAAATATTACTGGCACACCGGATTTCCCGGCGGCATCAAGGAGCGTGTCGCCAAGGACTATCTGGAAGGAAAGCATCCGGACCGCGTGCTTGAAGCTGCCGTCCGCCGCATGCTTCCCGGTGCTTCGCTGAAGCGCAAGCAGCTCACCAATCTCCGCATCTACAAGGGCACCGAGCATCCTCATGTTGCTCAGAACCCGGTTGTTCTCGACGTGAAGTCGATGAACGCCAAGAACACCATCAGGGGCTAATCCATGGCTGAATCAACCACACTCTCCAATCTGGGCCAGGCCATGGGGCTTGCCGCAAGCCCAGCTGCCGCGCCTACAAAGCCTGCCGAGCCGAAGCTTGACGCTCAAGGCCGCGCTTATGCCACCGGCCGCCGCAAGAATGCGATCTCTCGCGTCTGGATAAAGCGCGGCAAGGGCCGCATCACCGTCAACGGCAAGACCATTGAAAGCTATTTTGCCCGTCCGGTGCTGCGCATGATCGTACAGCAGCCGCTCGTCACCTCGAACCGCCTCAGCGAGCTCGATGTGGATTGCACCGTTGTTGGTGGCGGTCTCTCGGGTCAGGCCGGCGCCGTGCGCCATGGCCTTGCCCGCGCGCTCACTTACTTTGAACCGGGCTTGCGTGGCGCTCTCAAGAAGGGCGGCTTCCTCACGCGCGACAGCCGCGCGGTGGAACGCAAGAAATATGGCCGGGCCAAGGCCCGCCGCCGCTTCCAGTTCTCGAAGCGCTAAGATTCGGATTCAACAAACGACAAAGGGCCACTTTGGTGGCCCTTTTTCTTTGTGTGAGCAGCGATCAGTTAAGCCCGCTTACCCGCACATAATCTCCTGGCGCATCGCAAAGTGCCGGCAACGGCCCTTCGCCGGGAACAGGCGCCTGCACCTTGTCGCCTGACCGGGAGGTGATCCACTCAGTCCAGTCCGGCCACCAGGAACCAGCATGTTCTGTTGCCGTCTTCATCCACTGCTCAAGTGTTGAAGCGCCATCGTCATTGGTCCAGAATTGATACTTGTGCGCGGCAGGCGGGTTGACGACGCCTGCAATATGTCCCGAACCGGAAACCACAAGCCGTGTCTCTCCTCCAAAGAAGGCGCCAAGCCTGAACACCGATGGCAGCGGCGCGATATGGTCATCCTTGCAGGCAAGATTATAGATCGGAACCTTCACGCGTTTGAGGTCGATCCGTACATTGTCGAGCACCATCCGCCCCTGAGACAGCCTGTTGTTCATGTAGCATTCGCGTAAGTAGAAGGAATGCACGCCTGCCGGCATGCGCGTTGAATCGCTGTTCCAGTAGAGCAGATCAAAGGCCGAGGGATCTTTTCCGAGAAGATAATTATTCACGACGTAAGACCAGATCAGGTCGTTGGAACGCAGCAAGTTGAAGGCATCCGCCATGCGTGAACCGGGCAGATAGCCCTTGTCCTGCATGCGCTCTTCAATCCACTTCACCTGCTCGTCGTCGACATAGACAAGAAGATCGCCCGCCTTTTCGAAATCGACTTGCGTGGCAAAGAAGGTGGCCGCATTGACGCGGCTATCGCCCTTGGCCGCCATGTAACCCAGCGATGACGCCACCAACGAGCCGCCGATGCAGAATCCGACTGTGTTGATCTTCGGCGCACCGGTTGCCTTCAGTGCCATATCAACGGCGGTGAGAAAACCTTCGCGCATGTAATCTGCAAAGCTCTTGCGGCCCTGTGCCGTATCCGCGTTGATCCACGACATCACGAACACAGTGAGCCCGTTTTCCACGCACCAGCGGATCAGGGATTTCTTCTCGGTGAGATCGAGAATATAAAATTTGTTGATCCACGGCGGCACGATGAGCAGCGGAACTTCAAACGTCCGTGCGCCTTGCGGACTGTACTGGATCAGTTCGAACACATCATTGCGGAAGATCACCTTGCCGGGCGTCGTGGCGATATTCTCGCCCAGCTTGAAGGGCTTTCCATCCACTTGGCTGATGCGGAACCGGCCCTCGCTGGACCTGACATCAGCCGCAAACTTCTCAAGCCCCAGCAAAAGGTTTTCAGCATTGGATGAAAGCGTTGCCTTCAGCACTTCCGGATTGGTCATGGGGAAGTTGCTGGGCGAGAAGGCGTTGGCGATGTTCTCGATGTAGAACTTCGCCTTCTGCTTGGTGTGCGGGTCAACCCCTTCGGCGCTTACCACCATCTCCTGCGCCCACTGCACGGTCACCAGATAAATCTGCTTGATGAAATCAAAGACGCTATTCTCGCTCCAGTCCTTATCCTTGAAGCGTTTGTCGGATTTTGCTGGTGCAATGACTGGCTCGACCGCCTGGCCCATGGCTCTCGCCCAGGCATTGTTCCACACTTCGCCATAACGCGCCCAGAGCAGCGCCTGCGCTTGCGTCAGCTTCTCCGGGTGCGCCATATGCGCCTGCACGATGTCGCCCAGCGTGCGGTTCACCTGCTCCATGGGCAACATTTGCGACTCAGCTTCCGCCCGCTGATCTTCCGGATTGACCGCCAGAAGCTCGGCAATCCTCGCCATCTTCTCATAGGCCAGCGCCAGATTGTGAGCGAGCCGTGCCGGGTCGGGAAGGCCGAAACCGGCGGGCAGTCCGGCAGGAGCGCTCGCTGCCTTGGGAGATGTCTTTGCGTCCGTCATCTGCACATCACAACTATCGACAAACCCACACTATTTAGGCCTTAGCGCGCTTTCCGGCCACGTGGAACCACGGGGCCGAAAGAAATCGCGCCAAGGCAATATGCTGGAGCAAATTCTTGTCGCCAAGATGATACCGTCTTGGCGGAATTTGCTCTAGTTGGGCCGCAAGCGGCTTCCTTGCCAAATCGTGGCCCCAAAGCCATAAGCTGCCCGGCAAATGTTAAGAAATACGGGCATTCCATGACCAACGCATTGCGCATAGGCATCGCCGGGCTGGGCACGGTCGGGGCAGGTGTCCTCGACATCCTGAAGGCCCATGGCCGGCTGGTGGAGGCCAGAGCCGGCATGCCGATCACGCTTTCCGGCGTTTCCGCTAGATCCCGCAGCAAGAACCGCGGCCACGACCTGAGCGCCATCACTTGGCATGACAACCCCGTCGCCCTTGCCGCCTCGCCCGGCATCGATGTTTTTGTCGAACTGATTGGCGGGGACACCGGCCCGGCAAAAGATGCTGTGGAAGCCGCCATCAAGGCGGGCAAGCATGTGGTCACCGCCAACAAGGCACTTCTTGCCCATCACGGCGCAGCGCTGGCAAAGGCCGCCGAGAAAGCCAATGTCGCCTTGAATTTCGAAGCCGCTGTCGCTGGCGGCATTCCCGTCATCAAGACTTTGCGTGAGGGCCTTGTCGGCAATGCTCCGCGCAAGCTCTTCGGCATCTTGAACGGTACCTGCAACTACATCCTCACAAAGATGGGAAGCGAAGGCCGAAGTTTCGCCGATGTGCTGAAGGAGGCGCAGAACCTTGGCTATGCCGAGGCTGATCCCACTTTCGATGTGGGTGGCTTTGATACCGCCCACAAGCTTGCCATCCTGGCCTCGCTTGCCTTTGGCATGGAAGTTAATATCAGGGAAATCGCCATCGAAGGCATCACCGGCATCACCCTTGATGACATCCGAAATGCTTCCGAGATGGGCTACAAGATCAAACTCCTCGGCGTTGCCGTGCGCCATGAGCAGGGCGTCGAGCAGCGTGTCCACCCGACATTGGTGCGTAAGGGCTCGCCCCTTGCCGATACCGATGGCGTCTACAATGCCGTTGTCATAAAGGGCGATTTCGTCGGCGACCTGATGCTTGAAGGCCGGGGTGCCGGAAGTCATCCCACAGCCTCCGCTGTCGTAGCCGACATTGTTGATATTGCGCGCGGCGACAGGCGCCCTGTCTTTGGCGTGCCGTCAACGGCCATGAAGCCCTTCAAATCACCGCCGCTCAAGGCCCATGAGGGCGGCTTCTATGTGGCCCTGCAATTGCGCGACAAGCCGGGCGCCGTGGCAGCGGTTGCCGGCATTCTGGCGGATGAGAAGATCTCCATCGAAAGCATCGTGCAGCGCGGCCGCCCCGTCGCAGAGGAAGTACGTGATACGGCGCAATTCACCCTCATCACCCATGACACACTGGAAGCTTCGATCCGCAAGGCCATGTCCCGCATCGAAAAGGATGGCCATGTGGCGGGCAGCCCGCGCGTCATCCGCATTGAGCGCTTCTGACTTCCGTGACCTCGCCCGCGTTCCTTGAGGTGGTAAAATCGGCAAGGGGGCTGCGCTGGCAGGCCCGCCTTGAAGATCAGCGCCTTGCTGAAGCCATGGGCCAGCGCTTCGAAATTCCTGATCTTGTGGCCCGGGTGCTGGCGGCTCGCGGCGTTGCCCTTGATGAGGTGGAGCAGTTCCTCAATCCGACGCTGCGTGGGCTTATGCCCCAGCCCTCTGCGCTGCGCGACCTCGAAAAGGGCGCACAGCGTCTGGCGGAAGCCATCATCGCCAAGGAACCCATCGGCATCATCAGCGACTATGATGTGGATGGCGTATCATCCGCAGCCTTGCTCAAGCGCTATCTCGCGGCGCTCGGTTGTTCGGCTGAAGTCTACATTCCCGACCGCATCACCGAAGGCTACGGACCCAGCATCGCCGCAGTCGAAACCCTGCGCAGCAAAGGTGCGCGCCTTCTTCTCACGCTCGACTGCGGTGTCCAGGCCCATGATCCGCTGGCCCATGCGGCAGAGCAAGGCCTCACCACAATCATCGTCGATCATCACCAAGCCTCACAGGAATTGCCGGAAGCTTTCGCCGTCATCAATCCGAACAGGCAGGATGATACGTCGGGCCTTGGATATCTTTGCGCCGCAGGCGTTGTCTTGCTGCTGGTTGCGGCCACCAATCGCGCTCTGCGCACCCAGTACTATTTCAATGCCGAACGCGAAGAGCCCAATCTCCTGCGCTGGCTGGAGCTTGTGGCGCTGGCAACCGTCTGCGATGTGGTGCCGCTCAAGGGCTTGAACCGCGCCTATGTCACGCAAGGCTTGAAAGTCATGGCCCGTCGCGAGAATGCTGGCATTGCCGCGCTCGCCGATGTTGCCGGCCTCAAGCGCAAACCCGACACCTATGCATTGGGCTACATGATCGGCCCCCGCCTCAACGCCGCAGGCCGCATCGGCCATGCCGACGATGCGCTGGCGCTGCTCATGTGTGATGACCGCAGCGAAGCCATCAACATGGCGCGCAAGCTCGATGACATGAACCGCAAGCGCCAGGTCCTTGAAATGCGCGCCGTGGAAGACGCCAAAGCCCAGGCCGAGGCCAGTCTTGGCAAGCACGGCAAGGCCGCGTCCATCGTCGTTGCTTCGGAAGGCTGGCACCCCGGCGTCGTCGGCCTCGCGGCAGCGCGCTTGAAGGAGGCATTTCAGCTTCCGTCCTTTGCCTTGGCTGTCAACAAAACGACGGGTCTAGCCATGGGCTCGGGCAGGTCCATCAGCGGGGTCGATTTGGGAAGCGCTGTGCGCAAGGCCCTTGAGATGGGTATTATCGAAAGGGGCGGCGGTCACGCCATGGCGGCCGGCATCACTGTCAAGACAGAGAATCTGCATGCCCTGCGCGCCTTCCTCGACGAGGAATTGCGTCAATCCGTGGAAGCGGCCCGCCTCACAGCCTTGCATGTCGATGGCGCATTGGCGGCCTCGGGTGCAACGCTCGATCTCATCGAATTGCTGGAACAAGCAGGCCCCTATGGCCAGTCCCATCCGGCTCCAGTTTTTGTCTTTCCCTCCCACCGGGTTCTCTATGCCGATGCGGCAGGAACCGACCACATCCGCTGCACCGTGGCGGCAGGCGATGGCACCCGCCTCAAGGCCATCGCCTTCCGGGCCATGGGCACCGCCCTTGGCGAATTGCTGCTCTCGGAACGTTCTTTTCCGCTCCATATCGCAGGCCGTCTGGTGATTGATGAATGGGGCAGTAAGCGCCAGCCATCGCTGCAGATCGAGGACGCAGCACCAGTAAAATAGGGCCGGATTTTGCATTGCCCGTCAGGTACCAGTCAGGCTTGCCAAGCAGGGGCAAGCCACCTATAGAGGCCGCGCTTGCAAGCATCGGCACAAGCAAATCCCGCGCGCCCTTCGTCTATCGGTTAGGACGGCAGCCTTTCACGTTGCAAAGACGGGTTCGATTCCCGTAGGGCGCGCCAATTTTTCACTCTCACAATTATCTACTTGGACCATGGCCGTAGAAGGCCTTCATCACGATCTGCCACGTGCCTTCATGCTTGATGAGCGTTAGATAATCCGTCCAGCTATAGCCGAAGCAATCATCTGACAGTTTCACCATGGCCATGTCGCCGGTAATGTCGATCATCTGGAACTCAGCGGGATAGTGACTGCCGGCCGGCTGCGGCTTCTCCTGGCCGACAAGGGCAATGAATTCATCGCGCGGAAAGAACTCATAGCGGCCTTTATCGTGGCCCGCCTGCATGCAGAGCGGATGCATGGCCTGCCGCAGCTTCTCCGGCTCGCCATAGATCATGCCTTCCAGATAAAGCCGCACCACGCCACGGATGGCTTCTATGTCGTCATATGGCACCATCACAAGATTCCTCGCTCTCAGGTGACAGACTTGTCTTGTCCCTATAACAGGACAATGAAAGGCGAGAGAAGCGCATGTTCGATGATCTGAAAGGCAAGGCAGTGGTGGTGACGGGCGGTGTCACCGGAATTGGCGGTGCTGCAGCATTGGGCTTCACCAAGGCAGGCGCGCGCGTCCTTTCCCAGTATCTGGGCGGCGGCCCCGAACTCAAGACCATTGAAGAAGCCGGCATCAAGACCATCCGCCTCGATCTCACTGAAAAAGCCTCGCCGCAAAAACTGATGGAAGAAGCCGTCAAGGCCTTTGGCCGCATTGATGTGATCGTCAACAATGCCGGAAGCCTTGTCGCGCGAAAGCCGCTCACTGAAATCGACGACGCCTTCTTCGATTCTGTCCTCGACATCAATGTGCGCCAGCTCGTCCACTGCTGCCGCTTGGCCGCCGATCAGATGGTGAAGCAGAAATCCGGCAACATCATCAATGTCACGTCGATTGCCGCACGGCAGGGCTCAAGCCCCGGCGGCAGCATCTATGCAGGCGCCAAGGGCTTCGTCTCTTCCTTCACAAAATCATTGGCCAAGGAACTTGTGGGCCACGGCATCCGCGTCAATTGCGTCTCGCCCGGCACCATCCACACCGCCTTTCACGAGCGCTTCTCCGATGCTGAAAAGCGTGCCGCCACCGCCAAGACCATCCCCATGCAAAGGCTGGGCGTTGCTAATGATTGCACCGGCGCTTTCCTTTATCTCGCGAGTGATGAGGCAAGCCGCTACGTGACAGGGCAGGTGCTTGAGGTCAATGGCGGGCAACTGATGCCATGACGCCTCTCTTCGCCAGCAAGCAGCTTCCGAAGGACTATGACGTGCTGGCGCCCGATGGCTCCGAGGTGCGCATTCTCGCCGCCACGGAGCGCGGCTCCATGGCCCATTTCAAGCTCAATCCCGGTGAAGTCTCCAAAGCAGTCGCCCATCGCACGGTGGAAGAAGTCTGGTACATTCTTGCGGGCCAAGGCCGCATGTGGAGAAAGCTTGGCGGCGAGGAAGAAGTGACACAACTCCGCCCCGGCACCTCGCTCACCATTCCGGCCGGCACTTCTTTTCAGTTCAGTTGCGATGAGACTTCGCCATTGGAGGCTGTCGCCGTCACCATGCCGCCCTGGCCCGGCCCTCATGAAGCCTATGAAGTTAAGGGCAAATGGTGATCACCATGTGCCGGTGTTCGGCATAGAGGCCCAGGGCTCTGCAACAGGAAGCGCATCGCCCTTCTGCAGGATCTCAATGGAAATATTGTCGGGCGTGCGGATGAAGGCCATGCGTCCATCGCGCGGCGGCCTGTTGATAACAACGCCCGCCTTCTGCAATTTCGCACAGTAATCGTAGACATTATCGACGCCGATGGCGAGGTGGCCGAAGTTTCGCCCGCCAGTGTAAACCTCCGGGTCCCAATTGTAGGTGAGTTCCACGGGAGATTCCGGACTCTCAGGCGCTGCGACAAAGACCAGCGTGAAGCGGCCTTTCTCATTCTCGTATCGCCGCTGCTCCACAAAGCCGAGTGTTTCGGTGAAGAACTTGAGAGACTCGTCCAGGTTGCTGACGCGGATCATGGTGTGCAGATACTTCATCTTTCTCTTCCCTCTGTTTTGATGGGCAAAATTCCAGAAAACGAATCAATCATCCAGTCTTTTTCTCTTTCCTCACGCCATGTCGCAGTGGTTCAGTGCCAGATTGGGTTGTGGCTTTTGTATCATCTGT
>JBIOWL010000451.1:0-4426 GCA_044868645.1 Aestuariivirga sp. | reverse complement strand
AACATGGCGCCGCAGCCCGCAGGAAGTGTCTATAATGCCTCAGGCAAGACGGTTCACGGCATTCGTGTGGAGATGAAGAAGCAGAGTTAATTCATGTGCTGCATGATTGTCAGAAAATGACCTGCGAGGCATGATGGCAATTGAAAGCCCCGGCAACACTGCCGGGGTTTTGCATTTCGTAACGGGCTGATGTCCTTTCGGCCGTGCGGACCACTTCTCCAGCAAGCTGGGGAAGGTCGTTGGAAATCCATATCTCCCCTGCCGCCGCTCTTGACCCGTTCCTTCCATTCAGCTATTCAAAGTTAATGACTGACCGGTCAGTAACTAAAAAACGGCGGCGGAGGCCCGAAGCGCGGCCCGGGGAAATCCTGGCCGCGGCCCTGGCGCTGTTCAGTAAAAAAGGTTTTTCAGCGACCCGCATGGATGAGGTGGCAGCCCGTGCCGGGGTCAGCAAGGGCGCGATCTATCTCTATTTTCCGGACAAGACGGCCCTCCTCAAAGCGCTGGTGAAGCAAGCCACGGGCGGCCAGATCGCTCAGGTCGCCCAGCTTGCGGAAAACCCGCAAGGCCCCGTTGCGCCGCTGCTCCGGCAGCTCATCCTGCAGATGGCCTGGCGCGTTGAGTCAACGGAGTTGCCCTCAATCATCAAGCTGGTCATTGCCGAAAGCCGCGCCCATCCCGAGATCGGGAAGTTCTATCTTAATAATGTCATCGGCGCCGCCCTGCCCATTCTCGAGCGCCTGATCCGGCGCGGCATCGCCGCAGGCGAATTCCGCGAGGTCGATGCGCGCCTGGCGGCGAAGTGCATGATGGGGCCCATGCTGCTCAGCGCGATCTGGCGCTCGGTATTCGCGCCATTGGGCGCGGAAGCGATTGATACGAAGGCACTTGCTGCCCTTCATGCCGATCTTTTTCTCGGGGGTTTGAAACCATGAGTCGTGTTGTTCCCATTCTGGTCATTGCCGTGGCAGCGGCATTGTTCTGGTTCCGCGGTTATTGGCTTCCAACGGCAGCGGACCGCAGCCACTATCTAGGCTATGCAGAAGGCGAGACATCTCTCGTGGGCCCTGCCGTGGCGGGAAGGCTTGTCACGGTTGCTGTCATCAAAGGGCAAGAGGTGAAAGCTGGAGCGCCGTTGTTCCAGCTTGATGATGCAGTGGCGCGCAGTGAAATTCTCCGGCTCGAAGCGGCGTTGGCGGCGGCAAGAGCAGCGCTCGATGACTTGCAAACAGGAAAGCGCCCCGAAGAGCTGGACCTCATCGCAAGACAGGAAGCGGAAGCGGAAGCCAATCTGACACTCGCCAAAACCGAGCATGACCGCGTCAGCGGCCTCTCCCGGCGGGGCATCGTCGCTCAAACGGAGTTTGACAAGGCCAAGGCCGATCTTGCGGTTGCAGAAGAGCGCCTGAAGCAGGTTCAGGCCAATGCCACCATCGCCCGGCTTCCGGCGCGGGTGGCTGAGATTTCAGCGGCGCAGGCGCGAGTTGGAGAAGCCGAAGCGGCGCTTGCCACGCAGCGTGCGCGCCTGGCGGATTACCAGGCCATTTCGCCTTCCGATGCCGTTGTCGATGATGTATTCTTCGATGCAGGCGAAGCGGTTGCCGCGGGTCAGCCCGTTGTTTCCATGCTTCAGCCCGGAAAAATCAGTTTGCGCTTCTACCTGCCGGAGGCAGAGCGAACAAAGGCTGTAACGGGCACAAGCATTCGCTATTCCTGCGACGGCTGCGGTGAAGGCGGCAGCGCCACCATCACCCATGTGGCGGCAACGCCGGAATATACGCCCCCTGTCATTTACTCCGAAACCGCGCGGGCAAAGCTCGTCTTTCTGGTGGAGGCGAGGCCCGATCAGCCCGACCCCCTCCTGCAGCCGGGCCTTCCCATCGAGGTTGAGGCCTTGCCATGAGCGCGTTTGCCATTGATGTGAGAGGGCTTACCAAGCGCTACGGGCCGCGCACCGTTGTCGACCGGGTCGACCTGCAAATCGCGCCCGGCCGCATTTGCGGCTTTCTCGGTCCCAATGGCTCGGGCAAGACAACGACACTGCGCATGATCTGCGGGCTCCTCACGCCCGATGCCGGCGAAGGCACATGCCTTGGCGAAGACATCATCACCGGCCGCGATGCCATCAAGCGGAAGGCCGGCTACATGACGCAGCGCTTCGGGCTTTATGAAGACCTCACCATCCGCGAGAATATGGAATTCGTGGCGCGCGTTTATGGCCTGCCCCATGCCGCAGCGCGCGTCAGTGAAGCGCTGGAGCGGCTGGGCCTCGCCAGCCGCCAGGACCAGCTGACGGGCGCATTGTCAGGCGGCTGGAAGCAGCGGCTAGCGCTTGCGGCCTGTGTGCTGCACGAACCGAAAATCCTGCTGCTTGATGAGCCGACGGCGGGCGTTGACCCCAAGGCGCGCCGCACTTTCTGGGATGAGATTCATGGGCTCGCGGCGGAAGGCATCACGGTGCTCGTCTCAACCCATTACATGGACGAGGCGGAGCGCTGCCATGAGATTGCCTATATCGCCTATGGCAGGCTGATGGCGCGGGGCACGGCGCCCGAGATCATCGCGCAATCGGGCCTCAAGGCCATGGTGATCACCGGAGAAGGCGCGGACCGGCTGGCGCCACTCCTTCGCGACGCGCCGGGCATTACGGCAGCGGCAGCCTTCGGCACAGCGCTGCATGTGTGCAGCCCTGATGGGGATGCCTTGCGCGCGGCGGTGGCGCGCGTGACGCAAGGAAAGAAGCTTCGCGCCGCAGAGGCCGAACCCACCCTTGAGGATGTCTTCATTCACCTCATGGGACAGGCCATCGATAATACGCTGGCGGCGTGAGGTGCATGATGGCTTTCCTGCAGCGGCTCTGGGCGATCATGGTGAAGGAGGCGCGGCAATTGCGCCGCGACAGGCTCACCTTCGCCATGATGTTCGGCATTCCCATCGTGCAGCTTGTGCTGTTCGGCTTTGCAATCAACACTGACCCTAAGGGCCTTCCCGCCGCGGTGCTGGCCTATGAACACTCCAGCCTGTCGCGCGCCATCATCAGCGCCGTTGGCAATACCGGCTATTTCTCCTTCACGGCCGAGCCTTCGACCGAAGCTGAAGCGAACGCACTGTTGCAGCGGGGCGAGGTGCAGTTCGTGCTCACTATTCCAGGCGATCTCACGCGGCGTGTCATCCGCGGCGAGGATGCAAGCGTGCTCATCGAGGCGGACGCCACGGACCCCGCCACCATTGGCCCTGCCCTTGCGGCGGTTGATGCCGCCGTGACGCAAACACTGGCGCGGGAACTCACCGGCGCGCTAGCTTCGCGCCGCGGCAATGCGGAGGCGGTGGAGGTGCGCCTGCACCGGCGCTACAATCCGGAAGGTATCACCCGCTTTAATATCGTGCCGGGGCTTCTCGGCATCATTCTCACCATGACCATGGTGATGATGACGGCGCTTGCGGTGACGCGCGAGTATGAGCGCGGCACCATGGAGAACCTGCTCGCCATGCCGGTTCGGCCCATCGAGGTAATGATCGGCAAGATCGCACCCTACATCGTGATCGGCACGGTGCAGGTGATGGTGGTGCTGGCGGCGGCGAAACTTCTCTTCGGCGTTCCCTTTGAAGGCGCGCTGCCGCTTTTCGGCGTGGCGACGGTGCTCTTCATCACGGTCAATCTGGCGGTGGGCTTTACCTTCTCCACCATCGCGCGGAACCAGTTGCAGGCGGTGCAGATGTCGTTCTTCTTTCTCTTGCCGGCGATCCTTCTGTCCGGCTTTGCCTTCCCCTTCCGCGGCATGCCGGGCTGGGCGCAGGTGATCGGCGAGGCGCTGCCCGCCACGCATTTCATCCGCATCGTGCGTGGCGTCATGCTCAAGGGCGCAAGCCTCGATCAGGTGGCGGGCGAGATCGCGGTGCTCGCCTTCATGCTGGTGATCGTGGCGACAGTGGCGGTGAGCAGGTACAAGGTGACGCTGGATTGAGGGCACGCGCCGGTGCCTTCTTGCGCGGAGTAGTGCAATGCCGCCGATACCACCCCTTTTCACGCAACGCGGTTGACATTGAGCGCATCATCGACGCGCTTGGCGCAGCCCAGGACGCCCAAAACTGGCGACGTCCCGATAGCACAAGTCAACTTGCTGTTGTGGCTCAACATAGATAATAATATTTGCAGTTGTTAGTTCACCTTCGGATTTCGAGGGTATGGCGGGGTTTAGCAGGTGGCCACACGATGTCAGAACTTAACTCATCGGTAGTCAATAACACTGATCACAGCCTGCTCGAGTCGTTGCTCAAAAAAGCACGACAGTCGTTGATTGAAACTGGAACGCGGAACCGATTGATCAATTTCCCCAAAGGGAATCCAAAAGCAAAAGCGCTCGAAATTGTTGATGAAATATCAGATCATGTATTTGAAATTCTCCTGCGTGGCGGCAAGAGAATG
>JBIOWL010000450.1:0-11333 GCA_044868645.1 Aestuariivirga sp. | reverse complement strand
TCAGTCCATTCCGAACCCGGCACTTCCATCATGCCGCCAAGCAGGCCTTTCTCCGGACGGCGGCGCAAAAGGACCGCGCCATCTGCACGCGTCAGCCAGTAGGCATAGCCCCGTCTGGTTGGAATGGCCTTCTTTGCAGATTTTTTCGGCAGCGTATCCGCGATGCCTAAAGTACGGCCACGACATTGCTCCGCCCACGGACAAATGAGGCAATTGGGAGACTTGGGTGTGCAGATGGTTGCTCCCAAGTCCATCAGCGCCTGGGCAAAGTCCCCTGCTCTGCTCCGTGGAACTAGCTCCCGTGCAATTTCCCGGATCAGAGGTTTTGAATCCGGCAGCGGTTTCTCAATGGCATGAAGGCGTGAGAGCACGCGCTCCACATTGCCATCGACGGCAGCATGGGGCCGGTCAAAGGCAATGGCGGCAATGGCGCCTGCAGTGTAAGGCCCGATGCCCGGCAGTTTCAGAAGCTCTTCCGCGGTGCTCGGGAAAATGCCGCCATGCTGCTCCACAACTGCCCTGGCGCAGGCATGGAGATTGCGGGCTCTTGCATAGTAGCCAAGCCCCGCCCAGGCCCTCAGCACATCGTCCAGCGAAGCGGCGGCAAGCGCCAGCACCGTGGGCCAGCGTTCGATGAATTTACTGTAATAGTCGCGCACGGCGGCAACGGTCGTCTGCTGCAACATGATTTCGGAAAGCCAAACGCCATAGGGATCGGGCTTTTTTCCCTTCATGCGCCATGGGAGATCGCGGCCGTAAGTATCGTACCAGGCCAGCAATTTGCCTGGTAACGTCGCCGTCATTTGCGCGGCCTGCCCATCTTCTGCCATTCTTGCAGCCCACATCAGGGCCACGGCATTTCACAGATGGAAACCCTCGGCAAGCATTTCCGCGTCTTGACAGAGGCGGCATTCAAATCCCACGGCTTTGCCCAGGCGGATGTTCTGGCGCGCTGGCCTGAAATCGTGGGCGAAGCCATTGCGGCGGCAGCCCGGCCCGAGCGCATCCGCTGGCCGCGCAGCGCCGGTGGTGGCCAGCTGCAGGGTGGCACCCTTTTCGTCAAGGCCATGGCCGGGCGCGGGCTTGAGGTACAGCAATCTGTGCCGCTCATTATCGAACGCATCAACCGCTTTTTAGGCTATGGCGCCATCATGGCGGTCAAGATCCAGCAGAGCCATGAGATGCCAGAAACGCCGCCCGCAAGGCCGACGCCTGCGCTGTCCGAGCCGCCACAGGGCATTGCCGAACCTGAGCTTGCTGCCGCCCTGCAAAGGCTTGGTGGCGCTGTCCAAACCCGTTCTCCACAGGGCAATTAAGACCCTTGGTTTTCACCCCTCACTTTGAGTAGGACCCAGATATGAACACATTGACCCGCCGTTATTTTCTTGCCGCTGGCGCCGGCATTGCCAGCCTCGCTGCCGCCGCCCCCTTGGCCCTTGCCCAGAGCGCAGGCCCTGTTGACCAGAAGGCGCTCATGGAGCCCCCGTCCATGGGTGAGATGATCCTGGGCGTGGAAACAGCGCCCGTCACCGTCATTGAATATGCCTCGGCGAGCTGCCCGCACTGCGCAGCCTTCGCCAATGACGTTTTGCCCACCCTCACGAAGGATTATATCGACACCGGAAAGATGCGCCTGATCTTCCGGGAATTCCCGCACAATGACGCCGCCATGGGGGCCTTCATGGTGGCGCGCTGCGCACCCAAGGAGAGGTATTTCCCGCTCATGGATATCTACTTCAAGACGCAGAACAACTGGGTGCCAAAGCCCCTTGAGGGCCTCAGGGCCATCGCCCTTCAGGCGGGTTTTACGGAGCAGACTTTCATGGCCTGCCTCAACAACCAGGAAGTGGCCAAGAACATCTTTGCGGTGCGCCAGAAAGCGGAAGGCTTTGGCGTTACCGGCATCCCCACCTTCTTCATCAATGGCGAGCGCTATGAGGGCGAAAACACGCTAGAAGCGTTCAAGAGCAAGATTGATTCGCTGCTGCCCGCCTAGGGCGGCGGCGAGGGTATGGGGACAGCATGAAATTCACACGGCTGAGGCTCACGGGCTTCAAGTCCTTTGTGGAGCCGACGGAACTTCTGATCGAACCGGGGCTGACGGGCATTGTCGGCCCAAATGGCTGCGGCAAGTCGAACCTGCTGGAAGCCTTGCGCTGGGTTATGGGCGAAAGCTCATACAAGTCCATGCGCGCGGCGGGCATGGAAGACGTGATCTTTTCCGGCACCACGCAGCGGCCTTCACGCAACATGGCGGAAGTCATGGTGACGCTGGGCAATGACGAGCGCACGGCCCCTGCCCAGTTCAATGACAACGAAGTGCTGGAGATCAGCCGCACCATCGTGCGCGATGAGGGCTCCTCCTACAAATTGAACGGCAAGGAACTGCGCGCCAAGGATGTGCAGCTTCTCTTTGCCGATGCCTCCACGGGTTCGCGCTCGCCTTCCCTGGTGCGGCAGGGGCAGATCGCCGAGATCATCAATGCCAAGCCGCAGGCGCGCCGCCTCATTCTGGAAGAGGCGGCGGGTATCACCGGGCTCCACACCCGGCGCCACGAAGCGGAACTGAAGCTCAAGGCAGCCGAGCAGAACCTGGCGCGCATCGATGATGTGATGGCGCAGCTGGAAAGCCAGCTCAACAGCCTGAAACGGCAGGCGCGGCAGGCGCAGAAATACAAGCAGGTCTCGGCGGAGATCCGGAAGCTCGAGGCGGCAGGATTATTCATGGCCTGGCGCGATGCGGAAGCTGCGGCGAGGCGCGATGCGGCGGCGCTTGGTGAAGCGACACGGCTGCTCGGCGAGCATACGCGCGCTGCCTCCGAGAAGCTTCGCCGCCGGGATGAACTCGGCGAGACGCTGCCGGGCCTACGCGAACAGGAAACGGTGCGCGCCGCCGTTCTGCAGCGGCTTACCCTTGAACGGGCCTCTCTTGACGAAGAGGAAAAGCGGATCGAAGGGCGCATTGCCGAACTGAAGAGTCGCAAGGCGCAGGCCGATGCCGACCTTGCCCGCGAGGAAGGGCTTCTTGCCGATACGGACAGCGTGATTGCGCGGCTCGCCGAAGAAGAAATTTCCCTCAATGCCTCGGCTGGCGAAGGGCAGGATGCGCGCACCGCTGCGGCCGCAGCAATGCAGCAGGCCGCCGATGCACTTTCCCGTGCACAGGACATGGCGGATGAGGCTGGCCGCAAGCTTTCCGAGCTTTCCGCAGCGCGCAATGCCATGGAGCGGAGTGTTACCGAAGCGCGGACCCGTGCCTCGCGGCTGGAACAGGAACAGCAATCTCTTCAGGCGAAGCGGACTCAACTCCTGTCGCTTCTGGGCGATGCGGGCGATGGCGCAACGCTTAGCGCTGCTGCCGAAGTGGCTCAGAAGACGGCAGAGGCCAGCGAGCAGGATTCAACCCACGCGGAAGTCACTTTGCGCGTGGCGCGGCAGCTGGAGACCGACAAGCGCCAGGCCCGCGACGAGGCGCGGCGCAAGGCGGAGCAGATCCAGACGGAAATCCGTACACTGACGGCTTTGCTAAAGGGTTCGGACAGCGATCTCTGGCCAACGGTTGTTGATGCGCTGAAGGTGAGGCCCGGATACGAGACCGCGCTCGCTGCGGCGCTGGGCGATGATCTTGAAGCTTCTTCCGACGAGGGTGCTCCGCTCCATTGGCGCGGCCTGCCGCCGCTTGGTGCGCCGGCAGCACTTCCCGGCGATGCAACGCCACTCTCACTCTATGTCGAAGGGCCCGCAGTGCTATCGCGCAGGCTTTCGCATGTTGGCGTGGTTTCGAAAGTCGTGGGCGCTTCCCTGCAACCGCAATTGAGGCCCGGCCAGAAGCTCGTCAGCCGCGAAGGCGATATCTGGCGCTGGGACGGCTTTGTGGCGGCGGCGGATGCAACAAGCGCTTCTGCCAAGCGCCTTTCAGAGCGCAATCGCCTTGCTTCCCTTGAAGCAGAGCTTTCAGGCGTTCTTGCCGCTGCCGAGACCGCGAAGGCGGATTACGAGCAGGCAAAAGCTGCCGTTGAGAGCGGTGCTAGGGCCGAGCGCGAGAAGCGTGAAGCCTGGCGGGCTGCAACATCCGCTCTCGATGTGGCGCGCCGCGCCGTTCAAGACCACCAACGCAAACTATCGGAGCAGACGGCGCAGAGCAGCGCTCTTGAAGAAGCGCGGCGGCGCATTTCGGCGCAACAGGATGAAACGCGCCAGTTGCTCTCGAAACTGGAAGCAGAGTTCGCCGCGCTTCCCGCGCTGGAAGGATTGCAGGCCGAGAGCAACACATTGCGTGATACCCTCACGCGCGAACGCTCCATCTATGGCGAGGCACGGGCCCGCCATGACAGCCTGGAGCGCGAGGCAAAGCTGCGTGCCGACAGGCTTTCAGCGATTGCCACCGAGACAGCGCAGTGGCAGCAACGCGCTGCCAAGGCGCGTCAGCAATCCGAACTGTTGCGCCAGCGTGCCGGTGAGGCGGAAACCGCCTTGTCGGAATTGGCGCAAGCACCACAGCAGTTGGCGGACCGCCGTCTCAAGCTGATGAACATGCTTTCGGAAGCAGAGCGCGACAGGAAAGCCGCTGCCGATGCCCTGCAGGAAGCAGAGAACAATGTGCGCGCGGCGGATCATGCCTTGCGCGAGGCGCAGGAGCTTGCCGCCGATTCCCGCGAGGAACATGCCCGCGCCGGAACGCGGCTTGAATCCTCGCGCCATGCTCAAGACCAGTGTGCGCAGCGCATTTCCGAGACCATGCATTGCGAGCCTGGTGAAGTGCTGGGGCTTGCCGGTGTTGAAGCCGATGCACTGCCGCCAACCGAGGAGATCGAGCGCAAGCTTGTTTCCCTGCGCGAAGACCGGGAGCGGCTGGGCGCCGTTAACCTGCGCGCCGATGAAGAGGCGGAGGCCGTGGGCAACCAGCTCAACGGCATGAGGACCGAAAAGGAAGAGCTGACGCAGGCCATCGCCAAGCTGCGCGGCGCCATTGGTACTCTCAACCGAGAGGGGCGGCAGCGGCTGCTCGACAGTTTCGGCACGGTCAATGCCAAGTTCACGGAACTTTTCACCACGCTGTTCGGCGGTGGCGAGGCGGAGCTGCAGTTGATCGAATCCGACGATCCTCTGGAGGCGGGTCTTGAAATCATGGCAAAGCCTCCCGGCAAAAAGCCCACCACCTTGTCGCTGCTTTCGGGTGGTGAGCAGACACTCACTGCGCTGGCACTGATCTTCGCGGTGTTCCTCACCAATCCTTCGCCCATCTGCGTCTTGGACGAAGTCGATGCGCCGCTCGATGACCACAATGTGGAACGCTTCTGCAATCTGCTCTATGCAATGCTGGAGCGCACCGATACCCGCTTCCTCATCATCACCCACCACCCGCTCACCATGGCGCGCATGAACAGGCTGTTCGGCGTCACCATGATGGAGCGGGGCGTCTCGCAGCTCGTCTCCGTCGACCTCGAAGAGGCAACGGAACTGGCGGAGGTGGGGTAGCGCCTATTTCGAATGTCATCCCGTGCAAGCGAAGCGCGACACGGGACCCCCTGACGAGGTTCCGTTTGCATAATGGAAGTTGAACAGGCTCAATGGGTCCCGGCTTCTCGCCTTGGCGAAGCTGAAGCTTCGCTTCGGCGCAGCCAGGTCGCCGGGATGACGATAAGGTGGGCAATTGAAAGGTTTTGTTATTGTCCTCACCCTGAGGCGCATCGCGCCAGTGATGCCTCGAAGGGTGAATAGCGAGGTATATTGTGAACGTCGTCTTCGATCTCGGCATGGTTCTTATCGAATGGGACCCGCGCCATCTCTATCGCAAGGTCTTTTCCGATGAAGCCAAGATGGAATGGTTTCTTGCCGAGGTGTGCTCGCCTGCCTGGAACCTGGAACAGGACAAGGGCCGCACATGGGATGACGCCATAGCGGAAGCCATCGGCCGTCATCCTTCATGGGAACATGAAATCCGGCTCTACCGTTCGCGCTGGATGGAGATGGTACCGGGCGCCATCGATGGCAGCGTCGGCATTCTCGAAGAGCTTCATGGGCGCGGCACTCCCCTCTATGCCGTCACCAACTGGAACGGCGAGACATTCTGGGAGACGCGGGGCCGTTTCCCCTTCCTGTCGCTGTTCAAGGACATTATTGTTTCCGGCGACGAGAAATTGCTGAAACCGGAGCCCGCCATTTTCCAGCTTCTGGCGCGCCGGAACGGCATCGATCTCAAGCACTCCATCTTCATTGACGACAGCGCGAAGAACGTGAAAGGCGCCGAGGCCGTGGGCATGAAGGGCCACCATTTCACCTCGCCAGAAGGCTTGCGTTCAGCGCTCAAGGGCCACGGTCTTCTGTGAATCACCGGAGACTCAACGCCGCAGCGCAAAAAGTCCGCGATTCTGACAGGCTATTCAATGTGTTAGTGTGGGAATCCGTTTCTTGACACACTTTCGCCCCGTCACTATGAAGAGCGCCGTTTCGGGGAGCGGATTTCAGCCCTCCGTTGGCCATGGACAAAGCCCTCATGAGTAAGAAAGGCAAAGCGCCTGAGGATGAGCGGCTCGATGACCTGAAGCAGCGGCTGGACGAGATTCAACAGCGAAGTGACAAGGCGGGGCCAGACCCCACCGACACGATGGCGGCGGGCTTTGCCCTGCGGGCCATCACGGAAATCCTTGTTGCGCTCGCTGTGGCGACGATCGCCGGTTACTATCTCGACCGGTATTTCGGCACCACGCCCTGGATCATGATCATCCTGATGCCGCTCGGCCAGGCAGCAGGGGTTTGGAACGTGATGCGCCTGTCACATTCCAAGCAGGCCGATGCCATTCTGGGGAAGGCCAGCGACGAGCCGGCCAAGGACCTCAAAGACGATGACGAGGACTGAACGTGTCGACAACTGATACCGCCGCTGCAACCGCTGAAGGTGCCGCCGAAGCCGCCGCAGGCCATGGCGAAAAGATCATCGATCCCATTCATCAGTTCGTCATCACCAAATATATTGACCTGGGCGCTCTCTCCTTCACCAATTCGGCGCTGTGGGCGGTAATCGCGGTGGTCCTGGCCACCCTGCTCTTCACGCTGGCGCCGAAGAACCTCGTGCCGACGCGGCTGCAATCCATCGCCGAAAGCCTCTATGAAGTCGTCGACAACATGACCCACGAGATTCTGCACGAGAATGCGCGGACCTACTTCCCCTTCGTGCTGACGCTCTTTCTCTTCATCCTCTTCGCCAATGTCATCGGCCTCATTCCCTATTCCTTCACGGTGACGAGCCACATCATCGTCACGCTGGCCCTGGCGCTGGTTGTGTTCATCGGCGCCACCATCATCGGCTTCATCCGCAACGGTTTCGGCTATCTCAAACTCTTCGTGCCGTCCGGCGTGCCTGTGCTTCTCCTGCCGTTAGTTGTGCTGATCGAGATCGTTTCATACTTCATCCGCCCGCTCTCGCTCTCCATCCGTCTTTTCGCCAACATGATGGCGGGCCACATGATGCTCAAGGTGATGGCGGGCTTCGTCATCATGCTCGGTTATTTCGGCTTCGTGCCGCTCATTGCCATGGTGGGCCTCACGGGCCTCGAACTTCTGGTGGCGGCGCTGCAGGCCTATGTCTTCGCCCTTCTCACCTGCATGTATCTCAGCGATGCCATGCACGTTGACCATTAATCACTAACCTCACCTTTTCAGTTCACAGGAGAAAAAAATGGAACTTGAAGCAGCAAAGATGATCGGCGCAGGCATTGCGGCGGTGGCACTGGGCGGCGCCGGCATCGGCATCGGCCACATCTTCGGCAACTACCTGGCGGGCGCGCTCCGCAACCCGAGCGCGGCAGCCGGCCAGCGCGGCACGTTGTTCCTGGGCTTTGCCTTCGCCGAAGCGACGGGCCTCATCGGCTTTGCCGTCGCCATGCTCATCCTTTTCGGCTGAGATTTGTTGAGGCTGGGCCGGAAATTGTTCCGGCCCCAATCCGGAGGGGCGGTTCATGCCGCAACTTGATATTTCCATGTGGCCGCCGCAGCTGTTCTGGCTGGCGGTGAGTTTCTTTGCCCTCTACTACGTCGTCTCGCGGGTCATCATCCCGAAGACGGGCGGCGCCATCGAGGCGCGCAAGAACACCATCGAAGGCGATCTAGCTGCTGCTGTTTCGGCAAAATCCGACTCGGAAGCGGCGCTCAAAGCCTATGAGGCTTCGCTTGCCGATGCGCGGGGCAAGGCTTCCGCCCATGCACTTGAGGCGCGGAACAAGATCAGCGCTGAGGCAGACGCCGCGCGCCACAAGCTTGACGCGGAGCTTTCCACCAAGGCTTCTGCCGCTGACAAGGCGATCCAGGCGGCCAAGGCCAAGGCGCTTGGCAGCGTGGAAGAGATCGCCAGCGAGCTTGCCGCGAATATCGTGGCTGAGCTTTCAGGCGCTTCGGTCACCAAGACAGCGGCTGCGGCTGCTGTCGCCAAGGCCGCGAAGTAAGGAGCCTCCCATGGAATTTTTCCGCCACGCCGAAAACTGGGTTCTGGTCTCTTTCATCCTGTTCATTGCACTTCTCGTCTATCTGAAGGTTCCGGCCCTGGTGGCCAAGATGCTGGATGAGCGCGCCGCCAAGATCTCCAAGGAACTGGACGAGGCCAAGCGGCTGCGCCAGGAGGCTGAAACACTTCTTACCGAATACAAGAAGAAGCGGAGCGATGCCGAGGCGGAAGCCAAGGACATCATCGCCGCCGCCAAGGCCGAAGCCGAAGCCTATGCCGAAGAATCGGCAAAGAAGCTCGAGGATGCGCTGGCCCGCCGCAAGGCCCAGGCCGAGCAGAAGATTGCGCTGGCTGAAGCCGCCGCCATCAAGGATGTGCGCGCCGCCGCTGCCGATCTTGCCATGAGCGCCGCAGCCACGCTTCTCAAGGATGCGGCTTCGGGCAAGGCCGGCGAGAAGCTTGTTTCGGAGTCGATCTCAGCGGTGAAGTCCCGGCTGCAGTAACCGGCAGTCACCAGAGCATTTGAAAACCCGGCTGAAAGGCCGGGTTTTTTGTTTTGTCCGGCACCATCCAACAGCGTTCGAACCAACCCTGCAACTTCCACTTGCGCCACCCCTTTTGCTCCGGCAGATTCTGCGGATTCGCGGGGAGGGAATAGATGTCACGCTTCTTGAATCTCACCTTCGTTGCGCTTCTGGCCTTTGCACTTGCCAACTCTGCACTTGCCCAATCGTCTCCGATGAGCGACGAGCAAAGGAAGGCGGTCTGGGATGCAGCCAATGCCGCCTCCATCAATGGCCCAACTGACATCAAGTTGCGGGACCAGGCGGTGCTACACCTGCCTTCGCACTACGCATATGTGCCCCAGAAAGAGTCGGCCGCGCTGATGCATATGTGGGGCAACAACACAGGACCGGGTTTTGAAGGCCTGGTCTTTGACCAAGACCCCAATGTCCAGTGGACTATCGCCATAGACCATGTCGCCGAAGGCTATGTGAAGGATGACGACGCAAAGACCTGGAACGCGGACGAGTTGCTGCAATCCCTCAAGGACGGCACGGAAGCGCAGAATGCCGAGCGCATAAGCATGGGCATTCCGGCTCTGGATATCATTGGGTGGGTGCAGCCACCCAGCTATGATTCAAGCAGGCACCAGCTTGTATGGTCCCTCAAGGCGGTTGATCGCGGCGCTGCAGCGGATGCCCCATCCACGATCAACTTCAACACATATTCTCTGGGCCGCGACGGCTATTTCGAGATCAACCTGATGACATCCGACAAGACAATCAACCAGGACAAGGCTGCGGCCCTGGCTGTGGTCGGCGCTGTCGAATATCTGCCGGGCAAGCGCTATGAGGATTTCAACGCAGGGACCGACAACGTGGCAGCATATGGCCTTGCAGCCCTGGTCGGCGGCGTTGCGGCAAAAAAGCTGGGACTGCTTGCGCTGATCGGCGTATTCTTTGCGAAATTCGCCAAGATCATACTGGTAGCGCTGGCAGTGGCAGGCGGCGGTCTTTTGAAGTTCTTCCGGCGCAAGAGCAGAGATACTTGACCAAATTCATCATACTGCTGTTCTCGGGTGCAAAGCTCGGCAAAATCCTTGTCTCGGTGGGCAGCATGCTGTTCACCATCTGGGTCTATGCCCAAATCTTCGGGCTGCCATTTGCCGCCGGTTTCGTGGGCATGATTCTCATTCACGAAATGGGGCACTATGTGGCTGCGAAGCAAAGGGGGCTCGATGTCGGGCTGCCCGCTTTCATTCCCTTTGTCGGCGCCTGGATCAATCTGCGCGAGCATCCGCACAGCGCGGAGACAGAGGCCTATGTCGCCTATGCCGGGCCTTTCACCGGCACGCTTGCCGCTTTTGCCGCCTTCTATCATGCGCAATCCACAAGCAATGATCTCTGGATGGCGATTGCCTATACCGGCTTCATGCTGAATCTCTTCAACATGCTGCCGATCTCGCCGCTCGACGGCGGGCGCATTACACAGGTGTTGTCGCCACGCATCTGGTTTCTGGGCGCTCCCCTGCTTGTAGCGCTGTTTTTCTACAGGCCGAGCCCGATGCTGGTGCTCGTCGGATTGCTGGCGATTCCCAGCCTTGTGGCCGCATGGCGCTATGACCCCAACTCGCCCGCGGCGCTGGCCTATCGCGATCTGCCGGACGCCAAGCGCTACGAATACATGCTGATGTATCTGGGCCTCACGGCGTTCCTCGCCATCATGACCTTCGAGTCACACGCCATGCTGCGGCACGGCGCGCTCTGAACTCTACTCCGCCGCCTCCATGTAGTTCTCCATGGGCGGGCAGGAGCAGACGAGGTTGCGGTCGCCGAAGACATTATCGACGCGGGCCACGGGCGGCCAGTACTTGTCGTTGGCATATTGGCGGGCAAGCGGGAAATAGGCCTGCTCCTTGGAATAGCCGTGCTTCCAGTCGCCGAAGAGCAGCTTGTGGGTGTGCGGTGCGTTCTTCAGCGGATTATCCTGCTTGTCCAGCTTGCCTTCCTCCACCGCAGCGATCTCGGCCCTGATGGCGATCATGGCATCGCAGAAACGGTCAAGCTCGCGCTTTCCTTCGCTTTCGGTGGGCTCGATCATCAGCGTGTCCACCACCGGAAAAGACATCGTGGGCGCATGGAAGCCGTAGTCCACCAGGCGCTTTGCCACGTCTTCCACCGTCAGCCCCGTGCGCTCCTTCAGCCAGCGCAAGTCGACGATGCATTCATGGGCCACGAAACCACCAGGCCCCGAATAGAGCACGGGAAAATGTGGCTTCAAGCGATGGGCGATGTAGTTGGCGTTGAGGATGGCCATGATCGTCGCCTTGCGCAGACCTTCACCGCCCATCATGGCGATGTACATCCATGAGATGGGGAGGATCGATGCC